>JANYKL010000118.1 GCA_025361625.1 Acidobacteriaceae bacterium | reverse complement strand
CTTGGACATGCAGATTGGACACGTCTTCGCGTGAGACAGGCGGGCTTTGTGAGCCTGCTGATACGCTTCCATTTCCTCCTTCTGGTGCTTCCGCTTTGCTTTCTCGGAGAGCCTGGGCTTGACTTCATTGCGGAAAAGATGAGCAGTCCATACCGTGTGAGCGCGGGTCTCACGATCTTTGAGCTTTTTGTAGGTGGCGCATTCTGAGTCAGCCATAGCGTGACTTGATGATAGTCCAAAAGTCCGGTTGCCCTTTCCTGTTTTCGGCGATCTCTTGATAGTATGTAGAGTCAGGCATCGGTTCCGCGCGACGTTTTCCCGCCAACCCCGCCAGGTCCGGAAGGAAGCAACGGTAACGGGCTCTTTCGTGTGCAGTGGAGCGCCGGTGCCTGACTTTTTTGTAACGCCGGCCTTCTGCTCCGCTACGTGAAAACCCACGCCGAGGTGCCCTTCCTGTTGACTAAGATGGCTAAACTAAGATGGCTAAGATGACCAAGCGCATTTACTACGATAATCCTGGCGCACACGAGTTTGATTCCATCGTGGAGGAGTCAATTCCTGCTTCAGGTGGCTCTCCTCCCGCCCTCGTTCTTGGGGAGTCAGCTTTCTATCCAACGAGCGGCGGTCAAATTCACGATCTTGGGTATCTGACGATTGGAGAAGCCAATCGCGAAACAAATCGCCTTCGCGTCACCGACGTTGCAGACGCGGAGGATGGCCGGGTCATCCATTATCTCGAGGCGTCCGCAAAGGCGCCGGTAGTGGGGACTGAAGTACATGGCGTTATTGATCGCGAGCGACGTCGCGATCATATGCAGCAACATTCCGGCCAGCACATTTTATCTGCGGCATTCATCGAGCTGTATCAAATCCCGACGGTGTCCTTTCACATGGCCGAAGAATATTGCTCCATTGACCTGACTACCTCGGCGCTGACTGCAAATCAAATTGAAAGGGCGGAAAAGCGGGCTAACGAAATTATTTTTGAAAACCGCCGGGTCCACATTCGCTACGTGACTCGTGCGGAGGCGGAAAAACTTGGATTACGTAAACTTCCGCCAGCGGATCGAGATGAGCTCCGCCTGATCGAAGTTGCCGATTATGATCTGTCGGCTTGCGGCGGAACTCACGTCGGCGCCACCGGCCAGATTGGATCGATTTTGTTGCGCAAGACAGAAAAGGTCAGGCAGGGTACTCGAGTGGAGTTTGTCTGCGGCGATCGAGCGGTTCGCATTGCCCGTTGCGATTTCAACACACTGAGCGAGTCGGCGAGTCTGTTCTCGGCGAAGTTGTCAGACGTTCCGGAACAGATTCGTAAGAATGCCGAGGAGAACCGGGCCCTGCGCAAAGAAAAAGATGAGGCGCTCGAAGAACTTGCGCAATCCATCGCGCAGATCGAACTTGGTTCGCAACCAGAAACCGAAGGTCGCCTCGTGATCATAAGATTGTTCACGGATCGGGATGTCAACTTCGCAAAATTGTTCGCTCAGAAACTGACTCGTGGCGCCACCCCCGCGGTGGCGCTGGTTGGAAGCGCCATGCAACCGTCCGGCATTGTGTTCGCGCAGACTTCGGTTCCAGCTGGAGGAACGCCTTCACCGTCCGATATGGGAGCGCTGCTCAAACAAGTCTTAGCTTCCGTCGGAGGCCGCGGAGGAGGCAGTCGCGATTTTGCTCAGGGCGGAGTTCCAGCGGGCGCCAATGTCGAGCAGATTTTGCGACGAGCAGCGGATACAATCAAAGCCTGATTTCGAGCGCACCCGGGCGAGTCCTGAAAGAAGTCCATGTTGGAACCGTGGCTGATCCTCGTACACCTGCTACTTAAACTGGGCGTGGCCGCAGCCTTGTCGAGCGCGCTCGTGCGCTCCAAGGAATTTAAAAATCTGGTCTTTCGCGAAAATCGTGAAATTCGTCACAAAATCTATCTAGCGCTGTGGATGGGTATACCGATCGCCGTCGGGGTTTGGATACGCGTCAACGTCAAGAGCTTCCTCTCCGGAGACTTGTCACTCGAGACGGCGCTGCTGCTCGGCGTTATTGGCGGGCGTTTATCGGGAGGGCTCGGCGGCGTGCTCATTTCACTTCCTGCCCTCTTTCACGGCGAGTGGGCGAGTATGCCCCTAAACGTTTTTGCTGGCATTGTGGCCGGGCAGTTACGTCGCATTGCTCCAGAGCAGGAAGACATCTGGTCTTTTTCTCCGTTCATCGACCTCAGCCTCTATCGCATGATTCGGCGTAACTTGCCGCGGCCAAAGGTGTTCGATTGGCAAATTGCATTTTTTGCCACCATCATTGGCCTGCGATTTCTACAGACCGAGATTTGGCGTTTTTTCCCGCACTCGATCTTCAGCCTTGAAAGCCCGCTTCTCTGGGCCCGCGACAGGACGCTGAACGCCTACCTGGTGGAGAGCGCTATCTACCTGGCCGTCGTGATGGTGGTCGGTACGGAACTCAAGATTTTCAACAGCGTCCGCATCCAGATTAAACTGGAAGAGCAGGAACGTTTGCTGCTTCAGGCGCGCATGACGGCGCTACAAAATCAGATCAATCCGCATTTCTTGTTCAACACATTAAATTCAATTTCATCGCTGGTGCGTTTCGATCCAGACACGGCCCGGGAGATGATTCTGAAATTGGCAACCATTCTTCGCCGCCTGTTGCACAGCACGGATTCGTTCGTTCCTCTGCGCGAGGAAGTTGAGTTCATCGACAACTATCTCGATATTGAAGTTGTACGCTTTGGACGCGACAAACTGGCAGTCGTGAAAGACCTTCAGCCCGCGTCGCTTGAAGCGATGGTGCCAAGCATGCTGCTACAGCCCCTCGTCGAGAACTGCATCAAGCACGGCCTCGCTCCTAAAATCGAGGGCGGAAGCATTACTTTGCGCAGTCGGCTCATCAAAAGGCGCCTGGTCATCGAAGTGGAAGATGACGGCGTTGGTATGGGCGCTGCGCAACTGCTCGAACAGCCAGAGGGTTTTGGCTCGGGAGGCATCGGCATGGCAAACGTCGCCGAGCGACTTAAAGTTCTCTATGGCGATACGGCGAAGATGATCATTGAAAACCGCGAAGGAGGCGGAACGCTGGTTCGTCTGCGGCTTCCAATCCTGCCGAATCCGGAAGAGCTTATGACTACTTCTGCGGTTGCTCCAGCACCTTTCGGTAAAAATCTTCGTAAAGCGGAATAATTTTG
>JANYKL010000086.1 GCA_025361625.1 Acidobacteriaceae bacterium | reverse complement strand
GCCGGCACGCCTCGCCAACGGAACGCGCCGTCCTCGATAATTTTCGCACCACTCGCAATCAGACCGCTCTGCACACCGATTCCCGCATGTTGCCGACGCGGCCAAGTGCGCGAGCATCGTGGAACTATCACCTTGGAGCCTCACGCACATCCGCGACCTTGACCTATCACATGAACCGCTTGCAGAGCCTGCCGACGCGGGAAGACTACTGCGTGACTCTAAACAATACAGCTTCAGTGAACGAGAATAGCATTCTTCGCCAGATGGAGTATTTTCACCCGCTCTACACGGTCAACGCAGTGCGAGCGCAGGCGCGATGGTCCGAGATCAGCGGCCATAACCATACTCATTTTTGTGGAGCATATTGGTTCTATGGTTTTCACGAAGACGGATTGAACTCCGCGATTCGTGTCGCTGAAAACTTAGGCGTGAGTTGGAAAGCGGTTGTCTGACATGAAATCTTCGATTTACGTTGGAAGCATTCGTCATCGCAGATTTGCACCAGCGCGCCACGAGTTTACTTACCCGCTGTTCATGGCGTTCCTCGACATTGACCGGCTTCCGGAGTTGATGTCGATCTCACGCTTTGCCGGATACAACCACTGGAACTGGGCCTCGTATCATGAGCACGATCATTTTGGCGATCCTCGGAAAACTTTGCGGGAACGCATGTTCGAAGATGCACTAGAGCGAGGCGTGAGTCTTCCAGATGGCCCTATCTTCCTCCTCACGCACCTGCGCTACCTCGGCTACAACTTCAACCCGGTGTCTTTTTATTACTGTTACGACCGAGCGGAACAACTGCAGGTAATCATGGCAGAGGTTAGCAACACATTTGGCGAGACCCAGAATTACTGGCTGAATTCGACCCACTCGCAGCCGGCGGGAAACAACTTGAAATTCCGGTTCCCTAAAACTTTTCACGTTTCTCCCTTCATGCAACTGGCGCAGGAGTATGAGTGGACCTTTACTCCTCCAGCCGGACGCCTTGTCAGCCAGTGCATCAGTCACGAGAGCGGCGCGGCGATGTTCGACTCGACCTTGAAGCTGGAGCGCCGCGAATGGTCGAAAGCGGAACTGCATCGAACGCTTACCAAATACCCGTGGATGACAATAAAAGTCATTGCAGGCATTCATTGGGAAGCGATGAAACTATTCCTGAAACGAGTGCCGATCGTATCTCATCCTGGCGGGGACCGATTCACGAAAGCAACAACGCAGCATTGGGGGGCGTCATGGTGAGCACACTAACGAACAATTTCTTTAAGAATCTGTTTCTGAAGGCACTGGAGCATTCGAGCGGCGGTTACCTCGAACTCGTGTGTCCCCAGGAAACCTACCATCTCGGGCAGCCGCAACATCCTGTTCATGCTGTACTTGCCGTGCATGACGAACGTTTCTTTCGACGAGCTATTTTGGCCGGCGACGTCGGCATGGGCGAAGCGTACATGGATGGCGACTGGTCTACTCCTGATCTGTTGTCATTAGTTCAGTTCGGATTGCAAAACCTTGACCGGATCGAAGCGGGTAGCCGCCTGCCAGGGATATTCAGTAGGACTGCGGATTTTCTTTCGCATCGGCGACATCGGAATACGCAGGCGGGAAGCAAGAAAAACATTGCCTACCACTACGACCTAGGAAACGACTTTTACCGGCTATTCCTCGACGAGAGCCTTGCATACTCCTGCGCGTATTACGAGACTGCCGACGAGCCTCTCGAAACAGCACAACAGCGAAAGTTTGAGATTATCTGCCAGAAAATCCAGTTAAAACAACATGACCATTTGCTTGAAATAGGAACCGGTTGGGGAGGCTTTGCCGCGTTTGCGTCGGAGAACTACGGTTGCCTCGTGACTACAACCACGATCAGCCGTCAGCAACACGGTTGCGCGCAGGAGTTGTTTTCATCCATCGGAGCTCCCGGAAATAGAATTGACCTGCTGTTCGAAGACTACCGGAACTTGCGTGGGAATTACGACAAAATCGTCAGCATCGAGATGTTCGAGGCCGTTGGCTACGACCACTACGACGATTACTTCAAAGCGTGCGATAGTCTGCTGAAAACTGACGGCATAATGCTTCTGCAAACCATTACGATGCAGGAGGCGAAGTTCGACCGATACCGTAAGCAAAGCGACTGGATCAAGAAATACATATTTCCCGGAGCAGAGTTGGCTTCTGTAGCCGAGATTCTGCGCTCGCTGGCGAGGACTACACGGCTCCAGGCATTCTACCTTGAAGACATCGGCATGCATTATTCGCTCACCCTAGGAGAATGGCGTCGCCGGTTTCTGGCGAATTTGACAGAGGTGCGGGCCCTGGGCTTCGACGAACGGTTCCTCCGCATGTGGGATTATTATCTGGCCTACTGCGAAGCCGCCTTCCGCGAGCGATACATCAGCAACGTCCAATTGGTCCTCAGTAAGGTATCCAATCGAAATTCACTGCTGAACGAACCGAAGACGGCGCCCGTGTTTTCAGGGGTGTTCTGAATGACGCAGGCTATCTGTTGGCTTGCTGGGCTCTCTGGCCGCCGGCGTTCTAGTTGAGCCTATTTCATACGAGCCGACCTCATCGAAGTAGGTAGAATTACCGGCACATAAAGTTGACCGGTAAGACGGCCGGTCCGCCAATAGAGGGTACTTAACTCGGACCGGCAGCCGCTCAAGGAATTTCTTCGAGGCTCTTGCAGGTTTTCTCGCGGCGACTCTACGGTGCGCCGCAAGAACTGCAATCGAACGTTCAAGCGCTCGACATTACCTAGCGTCTGTATCCTATGCCGCCTTTCTAATCTTCGCCCACCTTGCCCGTTGGGCCGCCGCAATCTTCCGCCGACCAGCCGCTGACATTGTGCGCTTACCCGGCGCGGCAGTTACTTTGCCGTGTGCGGTTGGCTGCGGTCCCTTGCGCATTTTCGCCCATCGTGCTCGTTGCGCCGCTGCTATTCGCAGCCGTCCAGCAGCCGAGATTACCCTTCTCGATCGGTCACCCGTCGGCTTTGATCCAGTTCCGTTGACTTCCGACAGCGCCTCGATGGATCGAATTACAGCGTCCAACTCATCGACCCGTATCTCCATTTGTTTTTTTCGCTGCGAAGTCCAACTAGCGCATTACGTAGATTTTCCATTTTCTCCGTCAGATTTAAGTTATCGCATGATTGTAGCGGGTACGACAGAGTGGTGGCTACTTACGTGAGATGAAATTGCCGTGCTCGGGATACTGTCTTGTAAACCGGCAATAAGCAGAACAGGCTACGTAGCGAGAGGCTAACCGTGCACCACGAACCGCCGGAACTTTTAGCAGTCACATGGCAAGCTGGCACGCTCGCAAAAAGGAGGAATTACTTTTGCCTTATCCACAGAATCAAGCAGTGGGTCCTAAGCGAGAGAATTCGGTATCGCTTTTAATTCGATGAATACGCGGCGGCCGGCGGCGACGGCTTGGCCTTGACCCGCCTAGGGGGTATTGCGTCCATGATCGCGCAGCGCACTTTAGCCAAATAAGCCCCATAGCCAAAGGCTAAAAATGACCGTCTCATGGCGCGTGTTGTGAATGCCGAAAATAACTCGAGCTCTTCATCCTTAGTAAGCCGGTTTTCGGAAACCATTCTTAGGAAACCAACGGAGAAACACTTGTTGTCGATTGCTTCCTATCGCCCGTCTTTCGGGTCAATGTCAATGATGCGGGGCTTGGCGTAGACGGCTCGTCGGGCCGCCCGGCGCCTATTCTCCTGATCAGAACGCCGAAACTCACGAATCATTAGCGTTACCCCAAAAGCAAAAATCATCAACATTATGATTCCGAGCACAAAAATTAGTTGGTCCGACACGCGGTACATCGTCAATTTCCTTTGATAAGGGCAGACAACGTGGACTTCAAGATCCTCACCGATACTCCGTAAACGAATCGAGACCCGTTAGGTAACTTTCTGCTTCCTGTTCGATCTTGTGGCGTTCAGGGTGGGGTATACGGCTTACTCCCAAAACTGCTGGGCCAAGGCGCGGCTGAGCCCGCAGCTTATTTTGGTGCTTGAGCACGAAATTCCAGTAAAGATAATTGAACGGACAAGCACGCGGCCCGGTCCGCAACTTGGGATCATAATTGCAGGACCCGCAGTAGTCGCTCATGCGGTTGATGTAATTCGCGGAACCGATGTAGGGCTTGGTAGCGGTTTGTCCGCCGTCAGCGTTTAGCCCCATACCGATTACATTGGGTAGCACGACCCAATCGTAGGCATCCACATAAAAGGTCAGAAACCAATCGGATACAGCAGCCGGGCTGACGCCCGTCAACATACAGAAGTTGCAGATCAACATGAGTCGCTCGATATGATGAGAGTAGCCAGTGTCGATCACTTGCTGAATGACGTGGCGCAGGCAGTTCATATCGGTTTTGGCGTTCCAGAACATGGCAGGCATTTGCCGAGTCGCCTCCCAGTCGTTCGCGGTGAGTAGGTTGGGCATCTGCCGCCAATACTGCCAGTAGATGTATTCGCGCCAACCTAACACCTGCCGTATAAACCCCTCGACAGAACTAATCGGAGCTTTGCCGGCTCGGTACGCTTGTTCCGCAGCCCGGATCATCTGAAGCGGCTCAAGCAGTCCGATGTTAACGTAGGCCGAAAGGAGCGAGTGGTATAGTCTCCCGTCGCGGCTGCTCATGGCGTCTTCATAGGGCCCGAAACCGGCTAGCCGGTGTTCAATAAAGTCTTTCAGGGCTGTTTCGGCTTGGGCGTGGGTGACTGCCAGATCAAAATTCTGGGCCGTGCCCACCCCGTGCTCAGACTCCTCGATTTCTTGAATGACTTCGCTGGTAAGGATGTCGGGCTGGAAGGAGGCAGGTGGAGACGGCTTGTAACTTTTGGGGAGCGATTTGCGGTTTTCTTTGTCGTAATTCCATACGCCTCCCGCAGGATCACCGTTCGTTTCCATAAGCACGGAGAAATGTCGCCGCATTTGGCGGTAGAAGTTCTCCATCACAGGTCTCTTGCCGGGCTGTAGAGCGGAATACGGATTGAAGGTTTCTACAAGAAACTGAGAATTGGGCACGACCGTGACCGGAACTCCGAGGGTTGTGCTGAGTTCGCCTTGCAAACGCCGCGCCTGGAAGCTGCTTGCGGCCATTGTGAAAAGATGTGTGGAGCGCGATTCGCGAATGTGCCCGCGGAGGCCCTGCACGAAGTCATAGGCACGAACATAGTCCACCGTGTAGCCGACTGTGCGTAGCGTCTGTGCGAAGTGGCGCATGGCGCTCAGTAGGAGAACGAGTTTTTTGCGCTGGTAAGGCCGCCGACCGATGCTGGAACTGCTCTCCGCCAGAACAATCCGCATGTTCTTCCGGCCAGAGGTTGCCTCCGCGGCGAGGATAGCCGGGTGGGCTTCTAGAAGCTGGTCGCCCAGAATCCAAACTGAGTTTTGTGAGCTCTCCATCTGCTTTGATCGGTTCCAAGAAGTTTTATACGCAGTCTATAGAAAAACCAAGGATGGCACTGTGTAGTCTCGTGCCATCCGATGAGTTGCGGTTTTAAGAGTGTCTTGCAAAAACGACTGTTGCAAAACGTTTGTAGTCGCCTTTGCGTGAATTTTACTGAGGCAAAACAACCGAGTCGATCACGTGGATGACGCCATTGCTGCAGAGGATATCGGTCTTCACCACGTTTGCCGTATCGACTGTGACTCCGCCATTGTGAACAGCAATCTTCAATGCCTTACCATTCACGGTGTTTGCCGACTTCAAGCCCATGACATCCGCGGCTGTTACCTTTCCGGGAACAACGTGATAGGTGAGGATTCCACGCAGTTTCTCGTGGTTCTCGGGCTGAAGCAGAGTCTCGACGGTCCCGGCTGGCAACTTGGCAAAGGCTTCGTCGGTCGGAGCAAAAACGGTGAACGGCCCAGCGCCCTTCATGGTCTTCACTAGGTCGGCGGAGTTTAGGGCGGCCGCCAACGTCTTAAAGGAACCTGCGGCGATTGCCGTGTCAACGATATCGTGGGCGGTGAGTGTGTCTTGTTTCATATCATCACTTCTCCTTGAAATTTTGGTCCAATTCAATTTGAGTGTAACGATAATCAGATTAAACGTGGAGAAATACCGCCTCTAATTTCAGGTCGCTTGCACAGGAGTGCATTGACCGGGTATTTGTTTGACTTCCAAGTAAAACAGCCCCCTGCAGCGAAAATTCGCGATGTCAAGGCAATGGAAGCGGCCATCGCGAACGAAGACTTTCGTTCTGGGGTAGGCGTTTCGTTAGCGCCCCAGTTGGAGGGGGGAAATCCAACCCACCAGGGCTTTCTAACCCCGGCACTCCACCGGTTTAAACCGTCTCCTTTATTGCAAGGGCCACTTCGCTGAGCCATCGTTGGCTATTCCCGGGGCTAGATCGGCTGAAGTGACAATGCGCGCTTCACCCACCCTTCGCGCAAGTGAAAGGGCCGTCTAAACAAGATCAGATTTAAACAGATGATGCGCAGTTTTACGGGTCTTTTTCCCCCTATGCCTATGTTTTAAGTCATCATGGTTTCCGACCAGAAGTTTTATTGGTGGGAGGGTGGACTACGTACAAAAAATACGCCGCCCCATTGGGGCGGCGTCCTTCTACTCCAGCTTGCGGTTACCAAAGGCGTTAATTCTTCCCCAAGTTTCCGTGTAAGTTAGTCTAGTTCTGCGGTAACCGTGGCGGTGCCGATCGGCAATCCGGCCTTAAATGCGCTGACGTTAAAGATCTGATTGAGCGCCGCCGCAGCGGTTTTGTCCAGAGTCAGTCCAACTCCTCTCACAGTCAGATCGTCGCCAGCCAACTTGATGCTGCTGCGTGAAAGGTTAATATCAAACAACGGAACGCGAGCGAGAAGCCCGCCGTTTACGACCACCAGTCCGGTCAACACAGGCGCCGACCCGGTCGTATCGATAATGAACGCCTGCAGTCGCACCTCAGTGCTTCGGGCGGTCAAAGTTAATCCGCCGATATGAATGATTTCGCCCTTCAGCGTCTTCAAATCGAGCGCTCCGCCGTTAATGGGAAATGAGGCTTTGCCATTTTGCAACTTGGTAGGCTCAACCGTGCCCGGCGTAACGCCAAGGCTTTGCAAGGCTGCCACAAAACCGCTGCTTAGTGCTACCGATGTGCCACCGCCCTCCACGGTCTTAGTCTTTTGCGCGAAAGCGGCAGTACAGCTCACCAACACCATGGCGGTCGCTAATGTTCGTTTCAATTTATTCAGCATCACTCTTAGTCCTCTCTTCTCGAAGTTTTTGTGTTGTACACACATTGGGACTTTAGATATAGGTTCATTAACTACAGACAGTGAAGAATGATGCAGAACAAGAAGTCGTTTTACCAACAAGCAAAACCAACGGTTCCCCTTTGCGCGCAGGGAAATTATCACTCCCAACCCGGCTTCGCGAGATTTGGGAGGCCGCTCCGCTAGCGCAGAGACTACCTAATTCAACGATTTTCGGCCTGAAGTTGTGAAAAGGAGGTTATTTGCAAGGAGTGACATTCAACTCATCTCGCGGCCCCCTATGCCGCCTTGTAATTTGCTGCGCTCGTTTTGCGAAGACGCCGGTGAGAATTTTCCTTGTTTCTCGCCGGCTTTCTTGCGTCGACAATAAGCCACTTTCGAGTAGTTGTTAGACCGAATGTTGGCGAATTGAGCCTCGCACAGCATTCCTTTGGAGAATTTGTCTGTTTCCTCCCAGCCGGCGTGAATCATGACCCCTCTGGCTAAAACTTGGAGTTCATGAACGACGCCTTTCGGGTACCTCAACTGCGTCAATCGCCTCAAGGTGAACCGCAGCGATTGCAGTAGTGATCAGGGTTCCGCCCAGCTGCCCGCGCCAAGGGTCATACGCAAGCGGCAGGGTGGGTTGGAGATGCAATCTACGGTATTAATGATGGCCTTGGATCGATCTTCGGCATTGTTTTCCGGCGTCTCGGGAGCGACGCTAGGTAACAGCCACTTTGTTCTTATTGCAGGCTTGGCAGGTATGTTGCGAGTGCGCTGTCGATGGGGTCAGGAGCGTATCTAGCAGCAAAAAGCGAACGCGAGATCTTCGAGGCAGAGTTTGCAAGAGAACGAGAAGCCGTACAGGACAACGAGGCTGAGGCTCGTGAGGTACTTTCTCTGAGCTATCAAATCCGAGGCTTGCCTGAGGAAGACGCGAAACGCTTCGTCGATCAAATCGCAAAGGACAAGGAACAACTCATAAAGGCACTCGCGCGAGAGCGTCTCAACACGACGGAGGAAGGATTGAGTAAGCCGATGGTCTCCGCCGTCTCTGGAGCCTTATTCCACTGCCATTGCGGCCTTGATTCCAATCATTCCCTTCTTCTTCATGGCGGGTATACCAGCGGTGATCGTCGCGGCAATCGTCTCGCTAATCGCTCATTTTGCAGTAGGAGCAGCGAAGTCCCTCATCACCATCCGATCTTGGTGGAGCAGCGGTCTTGAGATGACCCTTGTCGGAGCGGGCGAAGGAGTAGTCACCTACGTCATTGGAATTGGATTGGGGAAGATTGGGGGTGGCCAGTAGGCTTCGTCAAGATGCATCTGAGGAGAGCGGCTAGTCGTGCGTTCAGAGCGTCGCTAGCTGTTCGACATAAGGCAAGGACTGTCTGTAAATCTTTAGGGGATCTTTGGAGGATGCAATGCGGAACTTCTGAGAAGAAACCGCGGAAAGAATGACAACGAAATTTAGGATGCTGGATTTGAGATGCGGAGATGGTCAAAGCCCAGCGAAACTCAACCTGCTTCTGACTGGGAGATTGTGGGCATTGATATTAAGCAGTCGGCGATCAACAAGGCCCGATCTGCTTTTCCGGACGGGTGTTTGCTCGCGGCAACTCGGAGGATATTCCGTTCCGGATGCCAGGTTTGACCACGTGGTGTCCAATGTGTTTTGCCGTACACGAAAATTCCGGCGGCGCTACCGGAAATACGTCGGGTCTTGAGCCAGCAGATCGTCGAGCGCCTCCTGCGCCTGCTCGGGCCGCATTGCAGGTAGAGGTCGGCGCGAACGAATCAGATTTCCTAGCGTCTGATAGTGCTCCCGTTCGTCGGCAATGACCTCTTCCAAGATTGCAACCCTCGGCGGGTCGCCCAAGGCTTTCATCTGCTTTCCATACTTCGCGATGTCCCGGCTTTCGTCGATCTCAAGTCGGCGTAGGGCTAAATCAACCCCGCCCACTCAATTTGCTAACGAGTCGGCCTGACCAGACAAGTCGCCGGCGTACTGGGGCGCTGGTGCCCCGAGCTCCCGCATGCGACCAGCCCACAGATCGGCATGATGTTTCTCGGCCGCCGCTAGACCCCGCAAAGCGTGCCTGCGTTGCGATCGATTTCGCCTTTTGGCGAAGGCCGTATAGGTGTAATGACCTTCTATCTCGGCTCTCCAGTTAGCCTCCAGGGCTGCCAGAAGCTTCTTTTTGTCGAAACTTGTCATCGCTTGTCCCTTTTCGCAAGCTTGCCCATATCATACAAATTCGAATCAGCATTTAAGTTGCTGCTTGTCCCATTTCGTGAGTTCCTCACTCGGGGTCTCCCCGGTGACGATCTATTCGGAGCGGATGCGATCTGGCTCGGAGAGCGGCTCGGGGGCGACCTGCCCCATCCCGAAGTCCATAATTTTGGCGTAGCCTCGCAGGAGATTCAACCCGCACGCAGTGTGATCAAATTAAGGACGTAAGCCCATCTTGCCCCCCGGCTCTTAAATTGGGCAGGACTGAAGGGCGGATTGTTCTTCCGAAAATAATGGCGAAGCGGCATGCGAGGGCCAGTTGTGGAGGTTCTCTTAATCTTCCTTGATTGCCGGGGTTACTGTGCCAGTCATATCCGCAAAATCCGCATTGTTTGGCCGAAGGGTTTCATCCCCGTTCGGGAATCGCGCCTGGTTCAAGCTTAGCTCGGTCCGCGATCGCACGAAGCATTCCGGCGAAAATGCAGCGATGGATGGGGTACAGCGCGTACCAGTAAACCAGGCCACTCAGGCCCGCCGGGTCAAAAATTGCAGTCTGGCGGATATTTGATCCCCGGAAGTCTGGCTTTGCACTGATTGGCTCAACTTCGAACTGGAGCCAAGCGCGTCCCGGTACTTTCATTTCGGCAACCAAACTTAAACGACGATCGGGCTCGAACGCTTCCACTCGCCAGAAATCTAGCGCATCGCCCACAGCCAGAGTCTCAGCATTGCGCCTTCCCCGGCGCATGCCAACGCCGCCCACTAGGAGATCCAGAAAACCGCGCACCCACCACAGAGCGTCAGCAAAGTACCAGCCGTTTTCACCCCCAATCCGTCGGATCGGCGTGAATGCCGCTGCGGCGGAAAGGGGGACCTGCAAACTACGAGAATCAACGAGCCTGGTGCCGAGCCGGATTCCGCCCCAGGAAGCACTTTTCCCTGCGGAGGAGAGGGCGTCGGACCAACGGGTTGCGGCGAATTCCTGGTCCTCATTATGCAGGGCCCGCTCGATGGCTTGCCTGAACCCTCTGGGCCTGATATCAAACACTCTTAGCGCAGACGGATTTCGTACGAGAGTTGGATTGCGTAGGCTGTCGATGAGCTTGCGACCAACCCGGGCATAAATCGGGGTGACCAGACCCAACCACAGGCTGGAAAGATGCGGCGTCAAAACTGGCACCGAAATGGTCCATCGGCGGAGGCCGCATTGCCGCGCGTATTCCTTCATGATATCGCCGTAACTAACCTGGTCGGCGCCTCCGATCTCGAAGACTGCCGCTTCCCCAACTGGCAACTCCAGTGCTTCCAATAGGTATGCGATAACATCCTCGACCGCGATCGGCTGAGCCTTTACCGCGACCCAACGCGGGCAAATCATCACCGGTAGGCGCTGAACTAAAGCTCGAATCATTTCAAACGAGAGGCTGCCGGAGCCGATGACGATCGATGCGCGAAACTCGATAGTGGGAACGTCAGAAGATCGGAGAATGTACGCTACTTCTTGGCGGCTTCGCAAATGGGCAGACAGATCTTGCCCCTCTGCACCCAAGCCCCCCAAATAGATGATGCGTTGTACGCCCGATAAGCGCGCCGACGCTGCGAAATTGCAGGCTGCCTGACGGTCCTCTTCTTCGAACTTCCCTGAGGATCCCATTGAGTGAACGAGGTAATAGGCTGTGTGCACTCCGGCCATAACCGATGCAAGTGAAGCTTGGTCGAGGCAATCACCTCTTACAACTTCGGTGTCAGGAGCGACACGCGACTGCAAAAATTCAGGGTGTCTGACCAAACAGCGGACTGGCCACTGATTCTTTTCAAGGCCCTTGAGGAGGCGCCCTCCGATGTAGCCTGTGGCTCCAGTCAGGAGGACCAGCGGTCGGGCGCGAGAATCAGCGACTGATTCCATTCAGCTCCAGAGTTGATAGTAAACTGCCGGCTTTCAGCAGAATGGGCTCCGCTGAATCACAAAAACATTGAGGGAAGAAAGGCCGCCCCTCCGAGGGAGCGGCCCCTAATGAGTTATCACTGCCTACGCGCATGTACGGATCGCAACGATGATTTGGTTACTGTCCACACAAAACGAAAGACGTGAAGCTCAACACCTGAACAGCCAGCGAGCCACCCCATCAAATTTGGCCGCGCGCCGTATCCTACGAGCCCTATCTCTACGTTTCGAAGTCGCAGATCAAGAGCCAGACCCTTTGAGCGCAAAAAATTATTAAGCGGGCTTAACGAGCCATTCAAAAGCCTCTTGATGAGGAATACTGTTCGTAAGTTGGGCAGGTCAGCCTCAAGTCTCGTGCCAGCGCCCCGAAGGGCAATAGTTGACCCATTAAGGGTCATGTCTAGGAGAGTTGTGACCTCCAAGTGGGCTGCCATTCAGTTCTTTGCTAGATCCCGGGTGCGGATTTTAACGGCCCCCTTGACGATCCACTTGGCGTGGTCTGCCTGCGAACCGACTGCACTTGGAACTGACAATTCCAAATTGTTAAATTCGTACTCAATTTCGGCCCCCCTGCCAGTGAGCCGATCGTAGAGACCAATCGCAAGGTCTGGCCAAGAGCGAGTATCTGCGGAATTTTGTGCCATATAGTTTCTCCTGAAGTTATCTAATTTGAGGAAGCCGTCGAGTTGCCGGACCGTAGCTCCTTCAGTAGCAATAGATGCGGTGTGCGATTCCAGGATTCATCAAAGTAAAAACTATTTGCTTGAGGATAAAACTAAACTGTGAATGGCAAGATGTAGCTGCGTTAGAAGGCCCGGGGGACCGGCTGCAGAGTCGATCTGACCAGCGTCGTAAGTGAATCGGCGCAATTGGGAACGTGGTTCAGCGACACGCGGCCCGCAGGCACCCCGGGAACTCTAGGGGGCGGAAGGTCGGGCAGGTTTCCCGACCCTTCCCGAGGCGAGTTGCCGCGCTCCCCTATTCCTTTCATCTCCTGCCACAACCCTCTATTGACTCTTACATACGTAGATGAGGGGACCGAAACGGAGGTGGCTCAGAACTGGGGCTCTGATCGTGTCTTGGTACGTCGGTGCAAGACTCATACGCGAAATTATCTCGTTGATCAAAAAGGCACGTGACAGAAGCGCTAAGCAGTAAGCATGGCTCAGTGAGCCCTTGCCGCGCCGCCCGGACCGACGCACAGCTCCACGTCCAGGGGAAGAGAAGTTGCGACGATTGCCTCTCTGTTTGCATCAGATCAGCGTAGGCCGTTTGACCGTAGAGAACAAACTTTATATTCGCACGACAGGAGTTCAGATTGGCTGGAATCGGCGTCACAAGAAGTCAACACAAACGAGAGCCTGTGGTTTCTATGAAGAGGCCGGAGCCAGCCTCTTCCAAAGAAACAGTGGTTGGTTGGCTAAAGCCATACTCGATCGGTGAGAAACTGAAAACCCTGCGTCTCAAGAAGAAATTGGGCTTGGTAGAGTTGGGGCGGCACACGGGGTTTTCAGCAGCACTACTGTCCAAGCTCGAACGCAGCAAGCTCTACCCCACCTTGCCCACCTTGGCACGCATCGCGACCGTGTTCGATGTGGGCTTAGACCACTTCTTCCTGGATGAGCGGAAGCGGCATGTGGTGGCAGTTGCAAAGAGGCGGGATCGACAGCGGTTTCCAGAACGTCCGGGAACGTCCGACGTCTCATACTTCTTCGAGACTCTCGACTACGGGGCCACGCCGAGAAAGCTCAACGCGTACTACGCGGAATTTCAGAAGATCGCGAGGGAGAAACTGAAGCCGCACACCCACGCTGGAGTAGAACTCCTATATTTGATCTCCGGGGCACTCGTTGTCGCAATTGGGGGCCAGCCCTACGAGTTGGAGGCCGGTGACTCAATATACTTCGATTCCAGCGTACCTCACACCTACTGCCGGTTTGGCGACAGCCTTTGTACGGCGCTGATTACTACAGTGTTATGAAACGTTGGAAACGCGAAATCCTCAAACACAAGCGGCTGCGACAAGCTGAATAGCTTAACCCGTCACCTCCTAACGCATCTCCCGCGAATACATTTTCAACTTCGCGTCGCCAGCTCCGCCCCCAGTTCGTCCCCCGCCGGGATAGAAGTGCTGACACGGCCGGGGATGCAACTCCGCCTAGCTATCAATCCCGGGATACCGACTCGGCTGCTTCAGAACCCATCAAGATCGAGAGCGAACCCGGGAAAGCCCGCCGTCCACACCAATGACTTGCCCTGTTATCCAACTTTGCTCGGGGTCGAGCAGCCACTCGATTGCCGAAGCCACTTCATTAGGCTCTCCGATTCGACCTAATGCGTGCATGCCCGCGGATGCCTTCGCCATCATTTCGTTCTGAATCAGCGTGGCGGTGAGGGGAGTTCTCGTCATTCCTGGCGCCACACAATTGACTCGAATGCCCTTCGAGGCGTAAGAGGCGGAGGCGGCGAGCGCCAGCCCTTCGATCCCGGCTTTAGCGGAGGAAATTGCTTCATGGTTGGCGAGTCCGATGCGCGCGGCAGCAGAGGAGATCAGCACAACAGATCCACCGAGCTCAGCCATCGTGACTGCCGCACTACGGACAACCGCAAATGCTGATCTTAGATTGGTGGTGATCGTGGCGTCCCACTCCTCTTCGGAGAGCCGATGTGCAGGCTTCAGTAAGAGTGAGCCCACGCAATTGACTACGCCCGTTATCGGGCCATGCAACTCCGCGGCTCGTTTCATGCACGACTCCGCCTGTCGGAAGCTGCTGGCGTCGAGGCAAAATGTCTCAGCGTTCAGTTCTGCCGCTAGCTTCGCTAGACGGACCTCGTCTCGTCCCGCCAGCAGCAGTTGTGCGCTCTTTTTGGCGAGGCGACGGCAAAGCGACGAACCTATGCCTCCGTAAGCTCCGAAAACCACATACGATTGACTCATATCACCGTTCCGGACCAGATTAAATAGAACTCAACGCGCAGTTCTGAGAGAAGCTCACGCAGCGGAGACAAGAGACTCGTTCGGTTTGCCTTCACGCGGTCGATGCCCGTCCTTCTCCCTGAAACCGAACCGCACCATCAGGAGGCTTTGCAACACTTGACCATTGTCCCTTTGGTGGCTAAGCGGCCGGCATAACAATGCCACCCACAAAGCGTGCATGTCATGGTCGGTTTTCTCAGGCTGTCAGTGCAAACCGGCAGGCGCTTCGCTGCACAAACTTACGAACGTCTGCGAACCGCGGTTACGCACCGTCATCCTCTTAAGTTTTTGTCCGCGAGTGATGTCGGCGACCGCGGCGTGTCTAACTGGCGTTTAGCAGACGTTTCCGAATTAATGCGACCGATTTCCAGGAAAGTGAACCCGATGCCTCCCGAGAGCAGCAGGAAGGTAAAAACGCCGACTATGAATATCGCGGTGTCAGACATCTCGCTTCGCCCACGCTGCCTGACGGAGATAGTTTCCTGCCGAGAGGATAGATGGGACCCATAGGCCCACGAACACGCCGGCGTTCTTATTGGCAGTCATACCAATTCCGAACCACAGGGAAACCGAAAACAGAAACGAGAGAAAAGCCGCAGATAGTATGAGCCAATCGGCTTTAGTAAACATTTCGCTTGCCTCCGAAATTCATGTTGCTTGCTTGCTATGCTTTGGATGAAGTCGAAGATAGGGAAGATTCACCAACGTCAAATATGTTTGACAATAAAGCAAACGGAAGGCGATAGGCACAGTGGTCCTTCAGAACTCAACAATGGGCCTTTTAACTTTCGTGACCAATACGAGCTGCTTTTAGACGGTGGCGAAAACCGCCTACAGTTTTTCCGTATTTTTCACAATCAGAAAATAGGTTTTCTTGATCTGACATTAGAGCAGCTGAACTTGACTGAAGCGAATCGCTGACCAATTGTTGACCAAAGGAGAATCACTATGAAACGAATTCACGTTGCAGGGCTGCTGGCGCTGATGCTGGCACTCACCCTCACAAGCAACGCTTCGGCTGAATCGAAGAAAGATATCGTCGACACCGCCGTTGCCGCCGGAGACTTTAAGACTCTCGCCACTGCGCTAAAAGCCGCTGGCCTGGTCGAAACCCTCAAGGGATCGGGACCTTTCACGGTTTTCGCGCCCACCGACGAGGCATTTGCCAAGCTGCCTGCCGGGACCCTGGAAAATCTGCTCAAGCCTGAAAACAAAGAGAAACTGGTCGCTATTCTCACCTACCACGTAGTCGCAGGCGACGTGATGGCGAAGGACGTGATGAAGCTTAGCGAGGCCAAGACCGTTAACGGCAAGAGTGTAAAGATCATGGCGCAGGGCGGCAAGGTCATGGTTGACGGCGCCAACATTACCAAGGCCGACATTAAGTGCAGCAACGGGGTCATTCATGTGATTGACTCGGTGCTTCTGCCCCAGTAAAACGCTTTGTTTCGTCTTCTCGCTCGACACGGCTGGGGGCTTCTACCCAGCCGTCTCTTTTGTTGGCGGGGAGAATCACTCACGGCCGCAAATGTGATAGTGCCACGAGTCTAGAAATGAAAACAGGAGTGCTCGATGATTCAAGAATCGGTCTGGGACTACCCGCGACCGCCACTGGCTGAGCCGACAACTAAACGTATCCGTGTGGAGTTTGCTGGCGTGCTGATTGCGGACACACGGCGTGCGATCCGCGTAATCGAGACGAGCCATCCACCAGCTTATTACATACCCCGGGCTGATGTGCGTTCCGAGTTACTTTCCCCCAGTTCGCGTCAGACATTCTGTGAGTTCAAGGGGTTGGCCACTTACTGGACGCTAAGTGCCCGAGAAAAACTTGCGGTGGAAACGGCTTGGAGCTACGAACAACCTTCGCCCCACTACGAAGCGATTCGTGGGCATCTTGCTTTCTATGTGAACCAGGTCGATGCGTGTTTTGTGGACGAAGAACGCGTCCGGCCTCAGCACGGCAAGTTCTACGGGGGCTGGGTAACTTCTGAGGTCGTCGGGCCGTTCAAGGGCGAACCGGGGTCTGAGACATGGTGACGGACAGTCTTTTTGATCCGCCCTTGATGCGGTTAGGTCTCTGAATCGCAGGGTTTATGACGTGCTCGTCATTCCGTCCCTTGCGCTCATCCAGTACAAGCCAATCGACAATAATCGAAATGCCGCCGTAGAATCAGCCTGTGAAATCGGTTTTCTCCAAATTGTTTATGTGCGCCTTTCTTTGTGCTACGACTGGCCAGTGTCCTGCTTTGGGCGAGTCACCTGGCGACATATGCTCAATCCCATCACAACCCTCCTGCCGACAAGCTGTCGCTGTCTTCGAGGCTTTGCAGAAAGCCGTTATGAAACAGGATCGAAACGCTGTCGCCTCAATGGTTGGCTTTCCTCTCCGTGTGAGGCTTAAAGGGAAGAAGGCTGTTATCAAAGACAAATCGCAACTGCTCCGTCACTATGAAGCTGTTTTCGACAGTTCAGTTAAATGCGAAATGGCACGCGCAAAGAAAACGCAAATACGGGGAAATTCTCACGCCTTCACTGTTGCTGATGGAGTTGTATGGTGGGAACGAGGCCAGTCTCCCCAATCACCATTCAAGGCAATCAGGGTGGACAATGGTGCGTTCTACCACGGGTGCGGCGAGCCTAAGTAAGCATCTGGTGGTTGGTGTGCGCAACGATCGCGGCACCAATATGACAGCTCTTGCATAGCTTGGCAGTCCAATTAACATTACGAATAAACCCAACGGTGATATCCGCATGACAGGATCGATGTTTTGTGCCACGTGGAGTTTTAGAGTACCGTTCGACTGCCTGCCGCCGATCGGCTTGGCGCGGGGCAGCAATCCGCCGCGCAAAAGTCCGGTCGTGGACGTAACGTACCCAACGCGAGCCTAGGTTTATCTTCGTCGAGGCGCTCGCAAATAAGTTCGCGAATCATGCGGATGAATCTGGCATGAGTGCCTACAGTTCGGGCGCGCACCATTTGGTAGCCAAATTCTTCGCATAACTGGCGCGCCTGTGTGTCCAGGTCGAAGAGGATTTCCATGTGGTCGGAAACGAAACCGATCGGCGCGATCACCACATCAGAGCATCCTCCACGTTCCTTCAGCTCGCGGAGACAATCCAAGATGTCTGGTTGCAGCCACGGCTCCGAAACAGGTCCACTGCGGCTCTGGTAGACGAGCCGCCAATTGTCATGCCTCAACTCCTCGGCGACTAGACGGCCCGTTTCCGTCAATTGTTTTTCGTAATCGCACTTTTGCGCCATGATTGTAGGAATGCTGTGGGCGGTGTAGAGCAGGCTCGCGGCTTTACGCCGCTGGCCTGGAACTTTCGCCAATGCCTGCCGCACTCGACCCGCCACGGCTTCGACGAATCCGGGATGGTTGTAGAATACGCGTTATCTTGTCCACAACCGGTGCACCCTCACCGACGGCTGCTTGCGCGCGTGCGATGTCTTCCCGATACTGCCGACAGCTCGAGTACGAACTGTAAGCCGAGGTTACAAACGCCAGTGCACGGCGCACTCCAGCCGCCTTCATTTGCCGGAGCGTGTCTTCGAGCATAGGATGCCAGTTGCGATTTCCCCAATAGATCGGTAATCGAGGCCCGTGCTGCGCCAACCCAGCCTCGAGCGCCGCGATTAGTTGCCGATTTTGGTCGTTTATGGGACTCTTGCCGCCGAAATGGTAGTAGTGTTCCGCGACCTCGAGCAGGCGCTCGCGCGGGACGTTCTTGCCGCGCGAGACATTCTCCAAAAATGGCATCACGTCGGCGCGCTGTTCCGGTCCTCCAAAGGAGACAACTAGAACTGCGTCGTAGGTCACTAAAATAATCCCTTCTATCGTAGCCGCCCGTTATTGGAGCGAGGCCAGGGCTGCCAGTACTTCTTCGCTATGCTTGTTTGGGTTCACCTCGGTGAAGACTCTGACTATTTTGCCTTCCGGGTTAATGATGAAGGTGTGGCGAGAGGCAAACCTGACGAGCCCCAGATTGGTCAGCGAGCCATACATGCTCGACACTTTGTGGTCGGCGTCAGCAAGCAGTTTAAAGTTCAAACCCTCTTTCGCGCAAAATTGCTTGTGGGAATCGGCGCTATCTACGCTGACGCCCAGCACCACCGCGCTCTTTTGCTGGTATTGTGCCTGGTCGCGCTGAAAGTTGTGCGCCTCGATCGTGCAGCCGCTGGTGAAATCCTTGGGGTAGAAGTAAAGCACCACCCAGCTACCCCGGTAGTCCTTGAGGCTTACCGGCTTGCCTTCCTGGGAGTCGAGCGTGAATTCGGGCGCCAAGGCGCCTACGGAGGGCACGGAAGCCGCGAACGTCTTCACCGGCGCTATTGCGGCTGCGACAAACAAGGCGATGCTGAGTAAGCGATGCATCATTAAGAACACTCCTGAGATGGTGGTTCCCGGCCTCGGTTCGTGCTTGGGTTGATTCAACAATCTGTTTCGGTTCATGACCTTGCTAAGCACCAGTTGAACGTCGCTGACGTAGCGCCCGCGGAATGCCGCTTCGCCGTAAGCCAGGCGTTCGTCGAAGCACACACGACGTACGTCAGCCAGCTTCTGCAGAAAACGGGGACGCCATCCCGGAGGGTCAGGGCATAGTGCATGCCGCTATCTTCTAAATGAATGCCTGCAAGCGCGTCGTCTGATGACTGCCAATTTCTCCGTTCCGCCTTGATGCATTCCTTCTCTGGATCAAAGCCATTTACAACTTCCGCGAACAGGGTTGATAGTTTTTTCACCTCGTCGGCCGCAAGACTCCGTACTATGCGGAACTCTAGCAGTGCATCGGCGTCATCTCAACCAAGCTTAACTCCGTGTCCGTCATACGGCGCCTCTCTCTGGCCGCGGTCAACAAGTCGTCTAGTAATTCCAAGCGACGCGTGAGATCCAGAATCAACTCGATTCGCTGTTCAACGTTCAGCTCCTTATTAATATCCGGAATCAAAGCTTTTAGTGCCATGAATTACCTCGTTTGATAGTTTTTCGCTCTATTAGTTTAATGCTAGAGCAAACCAGTTTGAACGCCTATCAAATACAAGCGAAATTTACACTACATGTGATTGTAGAGATAATTAGACGAGCTAATATTTCACCCGGAGAAAGTGCGGGATTAACGCACCGGCCTAGGTGGACAGTCGATCCGGCCACGGTCACCCAATTTTCGCGGGTCCGCGCTTCGTGACAAAGATTTGGCGGATTTAATGTCGCGTGAACAATTCTTCGCCATGAGTTGCATTCTAGCGGTCGACAATCCCCGTGGTTACCGCCAGCAAAAGGTTTAGAAGTCGCCTGTATCAGTAGCCCACCGACGCGTGCACTACGGTGTGTGGCAAAGCTCTGCGCAAGACCATACACTTAAATGACGAGAGAAACCTTGGTTAGTCCCCCATGCACCTGGCCGAGTGAAGCTTCTCTCCGCGCATTAACAGTCAGTTGACGGACCATCATTAACATTCCTTGGAAGCAGCCAAAAATGATTCATGTCGGGTCGCCTGGATACCCGCAACGGGAAATCGTAAGCTTCGTCATGTTGTGCATGTTACGCACAAGTTTTGAGAGCGGCGTTGAAAACTCCTGCTAGTCAATTCTGTTTAGCTCTTTTGCTGATTTCCAGAAATTGCGCGCTCTTTGTAGGCGGTGCGAGCCAGGTGAACGCCTGATCTTTCTCGCCGAGTTCGGCGTAGTAGGCCCGTCATAACGGCCCGACAGCGCGAGGGCCGCAATGTCGAACGGAGAGGCATAACCCGACTTGCGCTGCTTCAAGAGTTCGGCGATGCCTTTTTCCACCGCGGACTTCCAGCCTCCGGCACGGAATTCTTCTGTCAGTGCGTCGGCGAGGGCGATGTTGTCCGCGCTTCCGAGAGCTGACCGTAGAGTTTTTCCTATTCCACGTATTTAGCGTGTGTGTGCATTTCGATTTTTCTCCTGGACCCCTGGGGATGGTTGGCCCGACGGGACTAACCGCAGCAACACAAGTAGCCTTTATTACGCTTTTTGGCCCATTAAATATTGTTTCGGGTTCTGAAAAGGCTCGTGCTTAGCGGCTATCGCGACGGTGGTACCTCTTCGCAGCTGCCTCGAAACCTTCCGCCTCCAGATCTCGCGCAGCGTCAATGACATTCATGCGACGTGTGCGGCGATCGACTAGAGCATCAAGCGCATCGGCGAGACGCGTAAGGCGCTCACACGCTTTTGCTAGTTCATCCTCGTTCTTGCTCATGCTCTTGCTCCTCATTGCTTCGTCAGGCGCTCTTTTCGGAGGTAGCCGCAATCACTTGCCATACCAATCCGCATCCTTCCGCACTTACTGCCTTAAGACACGCATCGACCACCTGCCCTTCGGGCCCTTCCAGGCCTTCCATTGCAAATTCCCAAAAATTCCCAGAGTAACGAAATTCACGAGTGTCCCCTAAGTAAAGGACAATATCTTTCGGCGCGCGCGCCTCGAGCGCATTGAGGCGGTTGAGGATGTTACCGCGCCGCACGCCGCTCTTCTCGCTCCGTAAACTGCTTTTCGAGACATTTTAGCCTCTCCTCAACTTCGCCATGATTGAGGCACGCGAGGAAACTGCTTGCTAGACAGGCGAGGGCGTTTGCGGTTTTTGCCTCGAGCTTCGCCTCGCGTATTTCGATCATCGTGTGAGCAATCAAAGCCGAAAGCTCCTGTGCCGAAGACGGAGGAGCGAAAGTTGCGAGTTTGGATGGGTCGAGCAGACGACGACGGGGTCCGCCCACCTTGCCGCTCGCTGAAGCGAAACCCGGAGTGTGGAAGCCGCAAAGCTTAGTTCCGCGCACTGGACCCGACCTACAAGGCGTTCCGGCGCGGGTTGTAGCAATGCATTTCATCGTGTAGTCTCACACCAAAACAGTTAGTAGCGTGACGGATCCGAGTCCGGAAAGGCTTCAGAGTGATGCTGCCTGCTTCGCGCGCCGACCGCTGCACGCCCCTATACGTTAGTAAGTCGCAACCTGTAAGTATCGAGGGTCGTCTCGAAGCCTCGCGGGCGAAGTTAGCAACTGCGCGCTCCTCCTTGATTAACGCGGCAAGGCTTGCGTGTTCCGCCCTAAATGCTCTAGCTTTCGCAGTCATGTTGCCGCTCGACTTGAGCCCGCCCCGCCGGCCTAACTCCTGCGCTGCTCCGCTTAGGTCGATCCGTTGCATTGAGACAATGATGGGCTAACCGCAAAGGATCCGCAACAAGAATGGGAGGTAGGCGTAGGCACACCAAGGTAGCCCCGATGTGGGGCCGACACGGCTCTTAACCAGCATGGACAGCGCCTGCGCGGTAGCGCACGGGATTAGCAAACCCGTGGGCTTCGAGCGCGACCTTCGCCTGCGATCGAGGGCGAACGCCGAAGACGCGGCAGCATGCACTGCAAGCGCAGGGTGTGATTTGCCGCACGGTGGTCAGTTAAACGCTGGGGCTGGGGAGCGTTCACACTCTGCGGCGCGCGGAAGGCGAGCATAGGCGTGCAGGAGGCGGCTAGGAAGGCGAGCACAAGCGATTGCAGGCGAAGGTCGCGCTCGAAGCCCACGGGTTTGCTAATCCCGTGCGCTACCGCGCAGGCGCTGTCCATGCTGGTTAAGAGCC
>JANYKL010000048.1 GCA_025361625.1 Acidobacteriaceae bacterium | reverse complement strand
GCGAGCCCCACGGCGGCGCCGAGCCCTAGGGCCGTAGCGCCAATTGCTTTACTTCTAGTCATGAGATGACCTCTGGCGCAATGACCTGCGGTAGTTCTGGCGCGATTGGTTATACCAACACTCTGATGGACCGCCTGAAAGCGTTGTGAAATTGTAGTACTGCAGGGGGCATCGCGAAAAAATCATGGCTGAGTTCACTTGATTACATCTTGGCTTCGTGTCACAGCGATCACAATCAACGAACCCTGGTAGTTGCGCAGGGATAATCCCCTACGGGGAAATGCTGGCGGTCATAACCTCACTAGGACTGCGAAATTTGGGTCAGCGAATGCAGACTTCATCGAAATCGAACGAAAGGGAACTCGAATCTTGGTACGCTGCGGTACGGATCCGGCCGCGAAAAACGGTGCCGTCAACAGGGCTGTCACGTTTGATTTGAGAGGTCTACAGTTTTCGGGGGCGCGCAAGAAAGTGTTTCGCGCTGGCCTTCCGGCGTGTTTTTTAGTACATGGGTTGGGTCAATCGATAGTGCATTTTTAGCCTCTCCAACGGCGTCGGGAGTTATCGCAAAATGCTCAAGATGCTAAAGTTAGATATGCATGCGAAGAAACTTTTCCCCGGCGTGTGCTCGTACTTTTTGTATCTGAATTCAAGGATTGTCCGCCGCTCAAGTTTGCCGGGTTTTCTCATTTGGCCAATTTCTACCGCGGTTCAAGCTTTTTCGCTATCGATCGGGCTCGCTTTCATCTTTACCTTAGCTAAGACAGCCGCAGCAGACGCTCCGGCGTTCGATCTGCCTGGTCCTAGAATCCAGATTAATGTTTCGCGAGCTGGCAAGACCTTGCCGATTTCAGAGGTGCCCAACTTGCAGGCGGGAGATCGCCTCTGGCTGTATCCGGAGATTCCGCCTTCCCAGTCAGTTCACTATTTGCTGGTTACAGTTTTTCTTCGGGGCTCGACTAACCCTCCGCCAGAGCATTGGTTTTTCAAGGCAGAAACCTGGAGTAAGCAGGTGCGGCGCGATGGCGTGGTCATCACCGTTCCGCAGGAAGCGCAGCAGGCGCTGCTGTTTCTGGCTCCCGAAACTGGAGGGGACTTCGGCACTCTTCGCTCCGCCGTGCGCGGGAAGCCGGGAGCTTTCGTTCGCGCCTCTCAGGATTTAAATCAGGCAGCGCTCGATCGTTCGCGACTGGACAGATATCTGGCGGGCGTAAAAGAGATGTCGACCGCGGATCCAAAAGAATTGCAGGAACGTTCTTTGCTACTGGCGCGGAGCTTGAAAATCAAAGTCGACCAACAGTGCTTTGATAAGCCAAGCGAAGAACAGGCGCCGTGCCTGGTGAGAAATACGGATCAACTCGTGTTGGACGACGGCCACAGTCAGTCGATGGTGGCAGTTCTTACTTCAGGCCCGGGATCGGACCTGGTAGGCGCGATCAGCGCAACCAAGTTCGGCGGCGCCGGAGCGTACAGTCCCTATGTAGGGGCGATTGTCGATGTGGCACGAATGCTGGAGAATTTTCGCACTGCGGGCTATCAATATATTCCGGCACTGGCTGTACCGAAACAGGACGCACTCAATCTCAAGTTAAATAATCCACCGTCATTTCATAAGCCGATGTCAGTACTGGTGGTTGGGCTGCCGGCGATTGAAGCTCCGCAATTGCCTCCGCTTCGTCCGGTTGAACCGAAGCAAACTTTCTGCCTTCAGCGTTCTGGATTGCTCCTTCCGGTCGAGGGCGCGCCTTTAGTTTTTTCGACGCAATACGCGCACCATGTGGTGCTGCATGTGCAGTCTAATGCAGGACTTTCGGCCGGACTCTCCTCGGACTTGCCGGTACTGGCTAACGCCGCACTCGGGGGCTTCCTGGTCGATTCCCGCTCTTTTCATCCAAGTGACGTCAACACAGGTTTCACTGGAACCTTAAAGGGCAGTTGGGGATTCCAGCGCTTCGAAGGTCCGGTCTTTCAGTTGAAGAGCGCGCATGCCACGAAGTGGGTTATTACAGCTGAGGATTCCGCTTCTCTTATTGTGGGGCGGGACGATGCTTTCCATCTGCAATCTGAAAACGCTCCATGCGTCGATCAAGTCACGATGAAAAATCAGCAAGGCAAGCCATTGAAGGCAACCTGGAAATTACTCAAGGCGGACGAACTGGAAGTGCAAGTTCCGCTCAAAGAAGAGTCGGCGGGGCCGGTACTGACTTTGGTAGCGCAGGCGGGGCTGACCAAGCCCGACGAGGTTCCGATGAGAATGTATTCGGAGGCCGCGCATCTGGACCGTTTCGTGATCAGCGCAGGGGATCAGCAAGGCGTGTTAACCGGCGCGCGTCTCGATGAGGTCTCTGGGCTCGATCTGGAAAATGTTCATTTCGCCCCGGGAGAATTGGCCCGCGCCGAGGGCAAGGACCAGTTGCATCTTTCGGCGGCAGGCTCGGTCACGCGCGCTTTTCAATCCGGTCAAAAGCTGACGGCGCATATTGCGCTCAAGGACGGACGGGTTTTGGATCTGGATACGGTAGTTGAACCTGCGCGTCCGCGAGTGAGTGTAATCAACAAAAATGTACAGGCCGGTACTTCGGTGATCCGGTTGGGAAATGCGGAAGACCTTCCGCAAGATGGGCAGATGTCGATCTTTTTGAAGAGTGAGAACCCGGCAGATTTTCCTCGTGGCGAGAAAATTGAAGTGGCAACGGAAGATGGCTCAGCCAGCACTTTGCTTAGCTTGTCGGACGGAACTTTGGTGCTGCAGGATTCGCACACCGTGCTCGGCACTTTGCGGCCGCTGAAGAGTTTTGGTCAATCGGTGTTTGGAGCTCTTCGCATTCGCCCTGTCAGCGAAAATGGAGAGCGTGGCGATTGGCAGCCGCTTTCGAAATTGGTGCGCGTGCCTGTTTTGAAAGAAGTGCGGTGCCCTGACAGTCCCGACAAACCATGCTCGCTCGTTGGGCAGAATTTATTCCTGATTGATTCGGTGGCGTCTGACTCACAGTTCGAGCATAACGTCCCGGTGCCGGTAGGTTATTCGGAATCATCTTTGAGCATTCCTCGCCCGAACGGAACGCTCTTGTACATCAAGCTGCGCGATGATCCGTCAATCGCTAACAAGGCCGCATTGCCCGTGTTGCCCGAATAGAGTTGCCGGACTAAAGGTTCGAAGATTGTTTGCTTACGCTCCGAATTCGATGCCGCGTTTTTCGCGGCCCAAGGCGACAACCACTGCAGCGAGAGTGAAGACCGTAAACGCGGTCAAGGCCATGGCGTTAGCGTAACTAGTGTGTTCTGCAAAGGTCGCCTCGACAAAAGGCACGGTACTCGCAAGCAAAACCCCGCATTGATAAGCAAAGCCGGGAAGAAATCCGCGGACCGAGTCTGGCGAGAGTTCGGCGAGATGCGCGGGGATAATTCCCCACGCTCCCTGCACCATGAACTGAATCAAAAAGGCCCCTAGAATGAGCAGTCTGACGGTCGGAGCGTAGGCCCAAAGAGGAACCATGGCAATGGCGCCGATAAGAGAAGCGATCATGACTCGGCGCCGGCCAAAGCGGTCAGACAGAAAGCCGACGAGCGTGCCCCCGAGAATTGCACCTACCATCGAAATTGCTGTGATTGCCGCCCTGCGATGAACATCCATATTAAACTGACGCTGCAAGAAGGTTGGGAACATGTCTTGCGTTCCGTGAGAGACGAAATTCATCGTCATCATGAGCAGTGTCAAATACAGAAACAACTTCCAGTGGGAAAAGATTTCGCGCCAAAGGCCGGACCAATGATGCTGGCGAGTCTTTTCCCAAACTTCTGACTCCTTTACCTTGAATCGGACGAATAGCCCGAGTAAGGCGGGAAGGCCTCCGATAAAGAACATGGGACGCCAGCCCCAGCGAGGCAAAATCAAATAGGAACACACGGCCGCGAGCAGATACCCCAGGGCATAACCCTGCTGAAGCAGGCCGGAGAGAAATCCGCGCAACCGTGGCGGAACTTTTTCCATTGCGAGCGAAGCACCGACGCCCCATTCACCGCCCATTCCGATGCCAAAAAGGGCTCGCAGAACCAGGAATGCGGTGAAGCTGTGGACGAAGCCTGTGGCAACCTCAACCAACGAATAAAAAACCAAATCGATCATCAGCGGAAGACGGCGCCCATAGCGGTCAGCCATCAGTCCGAAAATAAAAGCGCCTAAAGGCCGGAAGATAAGGGTCAACGTGATGGAAAATGCCACTTCCTTATCCGACTTATGAAATTCATGGGCTATGGCTGTCAGCGAGAGTACGACGAGAAAAAAGTCAAAGGCATCGAGAGTCCAACCGAGGAAGCCCGCGAAGAGCGCCGCACCATGACCGTCTTTGCGAGGTGGGGTGAGAGACGACAACGAATCGACGGTCACTGCGTTTTTCCTTTTTTTTTATACCTAAGCTATCGTGCGGGACGATTACTATAGACGATCTTGTTTGGCTTCAGGTGGTCTAGACGTTTATGGGTGAGGTGCACAGTGGAAAGGTGCCCTTACGGCGAATTGGTTGACTTAGCGAGAGGCTGCCGGCAAAATCACTCCCCGGCAGCAACCTAAACCAATCCGACGAAAGCCGTCGCGCTGGCAGTATCCTCGCAGGATCACTTCGTCGCCATCCTCAAGGAATTTTCGTTGCTCGCCTGTTGGAAGCGTAACCGGCTCCTTGCCCCGCGAAGTTAATTCCAGCAGGCACCCTCGAGCAGTCTTATCGGATCCAGATACAGTTCCGCTCGCCAGCAAATCAGCGGGACGCAGATTGCATCCGTTGCTAGCGTGGTGGGTGAGCATTTGCGCCATCGTCCAGTACATATCGCGGAAATTGCTCCGCCCTAGAATCAGAGGGGCCAATCCAGTATCACCCATTCGAGGAGAGACCAACGACGCTTCAAGCCACAGATCCAGACCTCCAGTGAACTGGTCTTCGGGGTCTGCGAGATAGGGCAAGGCCCTCGGATCGCCCTGTGGTCGGGCGAAGCCGGGTACGCGGAATGGCGCCAGCGCCTCCATGGTGACAACCCATGGAGACAACGACGTGGCAAAACTCTTGCCGAGGAATGGGCCGAGCGGCTGGTACTCCCAAGCCTGAATATCGCGGGCCGACCAATCGTTCAACAAACAAACTCCGAAGATGTGCTCTTCCGCTGTTGCGATCGCGATAGTTTCGCCGAGCGTATTCCCGCTACTTACAAAAAAACCGAGTTCCAGTTCGTAATCGAGCGCGTTGCTGGGACCGAATTTCGGGGCCTCTTCTCCATCGTGCGTTTGACCGGAGGGGCGCCGCACGGGGGTATTAGAGGACACAAGGGACGAGGCTCGCCCATGGTAGCCAATCGGAATGTATTTGTAGTTCGGTAGTAATGGATTATCGGGGCGAAACAATTTTCCTACGTTGGTGGCATGAAATATCGATGCATAAAAATCTGTGTAGTCTCCCACGTCAGCGGGAAGCAGCATGTCAACGTCATCTTGCGGAACGAGATGGCCTTCGGCGCCGACTCTATCCCCGGCTGAAACATCTTCGCGAAGAATGGCGTGCAGACGGCGCCGCAACGACTGCCTGGCTTTAGCGCCCGCTGCCATGAGCGCATTGAGGGAAGGCGCGGCACATGCTGTAGCAACTTCCTCGCCGGCCAGCATTCCCCTGTGCTGGAGCGCATACAGATCAAGGACACGGTCGCCGATGGCGACCCCGACGCGAGCGGCACGATGTTGGCCGCGGCGCTTGAATACTCCAAAAGGAAGATTCTGGATGGGAAAGTCAGAGTCATCACGATTGGCGGATTCAACCCAGCTGCGCGCTTTGGGATCGTGGGTTTCGTCAAGCCTATAAAACATAAAAAGTGAAATCTAAATTATGAGATCTAAGTGATTCGAGATCAGGTCTCTGAGATCGAGATTATATGAGTCCCAGCTTGAGAAGGTCTTGAACAGGCTCAATGAAGGAGCATGATCCAAATGAGAGTGCAAATTCAGTTCGAGTGGACGAAAGTTCATCATTCCGCAGTCGATGGCCGCGCCAAACAACTCCCTCGGCGTTGAATTGGATAGCGCCGACCGATTTTTCTTCTAATAACTCAGTCGTAAGTTCAGTACCCAAGCCAGCACGCAGAAAAGCTGCCGCGAGAAAGACGTTGATGAAGCCATGCATGGCTCCAGACGGGCTGTCAGGCTCATAGGTGTAGCGATGGACCGAGCGCATCGGATGGTGAAGGCCGGCAGTGGCCTTGAAAGGCACGCCCACGGACAAGCAGCGCTGGATGAAGGCAACCACATTTTCAGACGACGGAAATTTGTCGCTGGTCTCGCCCCCTGTGCGAAGCTTCGCTTTACTTCCGGTCGCGGCTAAGGTCGCATAACAGCTTTCATCGTCAGGCGGGATTTCGAAATAGGAATGCAACCCGGGCGGAGCCGCTTTAGCTGCACATTGGATCTCGGTTTTGTTGGCTACCTTCATCTCTATTGCCTGCACGTTTACCGGCCGCCCCTCCGATTGGGCCCCCGAGCGTCGTTTCATATCCGCTTTGAATTTGAGAATTTTAGTGATATCGGCAGATACGTCGCCGCCGAGCAAAACAGAAAGTTGCCAATCTGCAGGCCGGGGTTCGTTATGGACGAAGGGGAGTTGATTCAATGCTGATTCAAACTCTTCCAACTTCGCGACCGGAACGATAAAGCGCCCGAGCATCCAACTCCATGGCGAGTGGAGATATTCGTTGTAGTTGGCGACCGAAGCGGCCATATCCAGGGCTGCCGGAGGAAACAATCCAGCGTAGTCGATAAGTTTTGTTAGCAGACAGGTCGAGGACGCAGCATTTGCGAATTTAGAAGCGCTTTGAGCATTACGCAAATTTGTCGCGGTCACAGCGCTATCCCACGCTCCCATCAAATTTTTTCTTCAGGCCTTGCCAGCACTCGAAATATTGTTCATCCAGTTCCGAGCTCTCCAGAGCGAATTTCGTCGGCTGGCAAACGAAACGAGTTTCGAACATGAATGCCAGCGTGTCTTTGATATAGACCGGCTTAAGTTCAGCCTTGCTCGCTTTCTCAAAGGTCTCGGAATCGGGGCCGTGCCCCGCCATACAGTTATGCAGGCTGGCTCCTCCCGGAACAAAGCCTTCAGCCTTGGCGTCGTATTCGCCGCGCACCAACCCCATGAACTCGTTCATGAAATTTCGATGGAACCACGGCGGGCGAAATGTGTGTTCAGAGACCATCCATCGCGGCGGGAAGATTACAAAGTCGACATTGGCGGTGCCAGGAATCTCGGAGGGCGAAGTCAATACGGTGTAGATCGAGGGGTCGGGATGATCGAAGCTGACGGTATTGATGCAATTGAAATTTGCCAGATCATATTTGTAGGGCACGTAATTGCCATGCCAGGCGACGACGTTGAGCGGGGAATGATCGATGGAGGCTGACCACAATCGTCCCTGAAACTTGGTGACCATCTGAAAGTCACCCTCGCGATCTTCGAATGCGGCCACCGGGGCGAGAAAATCGCGCGGATTCGCCAGTCCGTTTGCGCCGATCGGACCGAGATCCGGCAGACGAAAGAGCGGGCCGTAATTTTCGCAGACGTATCCGCGCGCCTGCTTCTCTTTCAACTCGACCCGAAAACGAATTCCCCGCTGAATGACAGCGATCTCTCCCGGACATATATCGAGCAGGCCCATCTCGGTTCGCAGCAATAATGCGCCCTGCTGCGGGACGATTAACATTTCGCCATCCGCATTGAAGAAGAAGCGATCCGTCATCGATTTGTTGGCCACGTAAATGTGAATTCCAACACCGGAGTGAGCGTGCGTCGCACCGTTGCCGGCCATAGTAACCAAGCCGTCGATAAAATCCGTGGGCTTGGCGGGGATGGGAATCGGCTTCCAGCGCAGCTGATTCGGGGGCGTGGGCACTTCGTCGAAAGGCGCACTGCGCAAGTTCCCCTGGCTGATCGCCTCGAACGGTTTGTGCGCGACCGATGGGCGCAAACGATAGAACCAGGTTCGGCGGTTGACTCCGCGGGGCGCAGTGAACGCCGTCCCGCTCAGTTGCTCTGTGTACAAACCGTGTTCGACGTTCTGCGGCGAGTTTTGTCCGCGGGGCAGTACGCCTTCAACCGCCTCACTTGCGAACTCGTTACCGAAGCCGGATTGAAAGCGCAGTTTCGCGCTCGCATTTCCATTTTTCCGGGCGGGTTCGGCTTTCGAATTTGATTGCTGTGTCTTAGGCATCGGTTCCTTAGAGGTTTCCGCGCCGCGCCTGCTCCATCTCAATCGATTCAAAAAGGGCTTTGAAGTTCCCTTTTCCAAATCCGCGGCTTCCTTTGCGCTGAATCACTTCGAAGAAAACAGTGGGCCGATCTTCGACCGGCTTAGAAAATATCTGCAATAAATATCCTTCGTCATCGCGATCGACGAGAATGCCCAAAGCGCGCAGATCGTCGATCGGCTCTTCCACGGGCCCTACGCGTGCCGGCAGCGCTTGATAGTAGGAGTCGGGTACACGCAGAAAATCGATACCATTTCGCTGTAGTTTGCCGACCGTATGCAAGACGTCCTTACACTGCAATGCGAGATGTTGCGCGCCGGGGCCGCCATAGGCTTCGATGTATTCCTGAATCTGGCTCTTGTTGCGTGCTGCCGCCGGTTCATTGATTGGGAATTTCACTGAGTGGGAGTCGTCAGACATCACAATGCTCATCAACGCGCTGTATTCGGTGGAAATATCTTTGTCGTCAAATGTGATGTAACGATGGAAGCCGAAGACACGGGTGTAGTAGTCGGCCCAAAACTGCATCTTACCCAATTCGACATTGCCAACAATGTGGTCGATGCGCAGAATTCCACAATCATCGGCAGCGATGGGAGCCGCAGCGAAGCCCGGCAGGAACGGCCCTTTGTAACCTTTGTAGGAGATCAACGAATGGATGGTATCGCCATAGGTATGAACCGCGGCTCGGCGGATCGCCCCGTGTTCGTCCTTTTCGTCGTGCGGTTCCTGTGCCGGCAGTGCTCCACGTTTCACCGCTTCTTCGAACGCCTGGTCGGCATCGGCCACTTCAAGCGCAATGTCTTTTACACCGTCGCCATGTTTACGAATATGCTCGGCGGCGTCATCATCGGGCGTGAGGGGCGTAGTCAAAAGAAAGTTCGCCTTACCCTGGCTCATGGCGTACGAAGTTCGTTTGCGCTGGCCCGTTTCTAAACCGCTGTACGCAACCTGGGAGAAACCGAAGCCCTTGCGATAGAAAAAAGCCGCTTGCCGGGCATTCCCTACTAAAAATTCAACATGGTGGATACGCTTGAGCTTAAGTGGGTTCTCCATTCGGTTCTCCCGAATTATCTTCGCATATTTCTCGCCGGGAGCGCCTTCTGATGCAAGGCCCTGTTCGCCGCGCATATTCCCTCTGCCGAAGTGCTTCACAATCGTGGCGCGCGAGTATTGGATTCTGCTTGCCACACTTTTCGTCGCCTCCGGCGCCTTTACTCGCTGGAGATTTGAGCAGCGATCCTGCTTTTAATTGCTCAGCGCAGTTCGATGGAAACCAATTCGCCGCCAGTTTTCCCTTTAGCCCGGTAATTAATAGAAACAAGGCGGTTCGCCCATTGGCAGGAAAACTGATCCTCGCCAATGACGAGCAGCGTTTTGTAATCGGAGGCATGCAGCGCATACGTGGTCATCCCGCTCAAAACTGTAACCGTGGCTTCGGGAGATTTGGAGCAATCGCTACTTACGATTTTCCCCCTCAGGAATTGCACTGGACCTGTGGGTGCGGTCTTGGGGGGAGCCGGTGCTTTTGCTTTCGATGTTGTGTCCTCATCTTCCTCCTCACCGTTTATAGAATCAGTGTTTATAGAATCAGAGATAGATGGCTTTACGGGTGAGGACGCTTTTGCCGCCGTATTTGCGGCGGGCGTGCTGGCAGCTCCCGCAGGAGCCTGATTTTCTCCACGCCGCTCCGGACGCACGCCGTATTTCTGCACGGTGTCTAAATCATCCAATTGTTGTTTCGCGGCCGTCGCCGCGGCGCGATCTGACCCCGACTTCAATCTCGTAAACACGTCGCGCGCCTGCTCCCATTTTTTTCCTGCGACGTAAATTTGCCCCAGATTGAAAAGGTATTCCGTGCTTCTAGGAGCGAGCGTAATCGCCTGGCGCTGCGCTTCGAGAGCCGAGTTGATGCCTCCACCTTCAATTCTCGCCATGCCCAGCATGTTGTAGGCGTCGGCAAGTTCCGGATACCAATCGGCAACGGCGCGAAGATCCTGCATCATGTTCGCCAACCCCTGCATTTGCTGGCGAGTAGCCTGCGCTTTTTGATACTTCATAACCGAACGGTAGTACCAAATCCAGGCGTCGCGAGGATTCAAATCGCCGGCTTTTTCGAGTTCATCTGCCGCGGCACCAAATTTTTTCTGTCGTAGGAGATCGGCTGCCAACGCTCGGTGCGCGATCTCGTTGTCTTTTTCATCTTTAGTTGTATTTGTATTTTTATTTTTACCGTTTTCTCGATCGCCCGTCGTCAATTGCTGCAAATCGCGGAGCGCCTGATCGTGATGTTCCGGAATTCGCGCCATTACATCGCCAATCATGGCACGCGCGTCGTCATCTTTTATGGAGTTGACCGCCATGCCGATGTCGTCCCCTCCGAAGGGGAGCGCCAAATGATCGGGCTGGGCCGGGGTTGTCGGGTCTATGTTCGGCAGTTTTGCCTGGTCGAGCGCAATTCCCAGTCCGGAGAGCGATTTGAAATATGTTTTTGCCGCGTCTTCAAGTTGAGCCTGCGACATGTCAAAAGCCTGAACCATGGCCTTCTCAACCGGCAAATGCTGGTTCTGTACTAAGTCAAAATAAGTTCCTACCTGCGGCAATTTATTTTTCTTCAAGAGGTAATGGACGACCATCCAGGATTGCGCATAATAGAGCGTGTGATGGGTTCCCTCCCTTGCTCCCGAAGCATCGTGCTTCATGGTGAAGAGGTCAGCCATAGAAAGCCATATCGGGGAACTTAGTAACTGCGTGAGCGATTGGGGCACTTTGGGGTCGCGCCGCATCTCGTCGAAGACATCCTCGTGCCACTCTGGCGCGAGTTCAGGATCGCCGCCAAGATCCACCTGCCGGCCGATTTGTATGGAGCTGAAGTACTCCGCCAACCCTTCATCAAACCATCCTGCGGCTGGCGGATAGTTGTAGTTAAGAAAGTAATGCGCCAGAGGATGCGCAATCGCCCGCCACGGGTCGGGGTCAAAAAGGTTGAGGACCAAGTAGATCCGGTCGGACCCCGGCACGTATAAACCCGCAGCCAGCGCCTGTTTTTCAGGAGCGACCGCTGCGTACTGTTTTTCATTCTTCAGCGCGATGACCGTGATCGGCACCGGAACTTTCAGTTTGTCTTTGAGAATCAGTCGGCCAAAGATGGTTCGTATCTGTTCCATCCGCATAGCGATATCCCGGCCTCGTTTCTCACCGGCATCGGAGACGACCGAAAAATGCGCTGTATGCACTTCCAACCATTTCGGTTCGTCCTTGGCAAAAAGAGATTGCGGTGCAGCGGCCAGGAGAAAAACGACCAGCGCTAGTCTCGAAATCATTATGGCGAGAAAGCTACGGTTCATGACCTTTAACCTCGGAGGGCGGCCCTGGCAGGCTTCACGGAATGCTAGCACGAGACCGAGGCGGGTTTGAGGAGGTGTCGCCTGACAAAGAAAGCGCACTCGGGGTAAGCAGGCCGAGTGCGTTTTCATTACTCCTACATTCATTTTCTAAACGCTAAAGACGCAGTTATGCCGCGTTCTTATCGGGCCGGTTTGTGGAATCCGGAAGATCTTCGACGTCGACTTCGGTGCTCGACTTTATCTTCGCGTCATCACTCTGGTCATCGAACTCATCCGAGCCGTCGACTGGAGGGAGATCGTCCGGGCGCCCGTATTCAAGATGCGTGTGTACGGGACGTTCAGGATGGTCGGCCGCGTCTTCGATTCCGTCAACGATGCCAGCTTCGATCGCCTGGTCGGTATCAGCCAATTCTTGAACGCTTTGATCGGAGGCTTCCGCCACTGAAGAAAGTTGCTGACTGTCGCCGGATTGCCCTGCGCTATCCGGCCCTACCTGCCCCGGATCATTACCGAGTTCGTCGGGTTGAGCTTGTTCGTCGCCACGCCGCCTGTTAATCATGATCGTCTCCTGATAATTTATGAAATTCTTGTTTTGGTTGGATGCATCCATCCGGATGAGTGTTTGCGGCGAAGATGAATGTTCGCGCAGAATCTGAGCGGGCAAATGGCCTGGTGACAGCGGCGAGAGTCAATCGCGTAATTCAAGCAGCCGCCGGAGCTTGGCTTACTCTTGCTCGCACGTTACACTCTCGTCCGTGGCTTCGACATCGCGCCTGGCGTGGATTGACTGGATGCGCGGCCTCGCTTGCATCGTCATGTTTCAGACACATTGCTATGATGCGTGGCTCGGCGGCGAAGCCCGAAACACTTATTTCCTCAAGGCTTCTCAGGTATTAGGCACAATTCCGGCACCGATTTTTCTTTTTCTTGCGGGAGTATCGTTCGCGCTGGGCATCGACAAGCTCAGACGGAAAAATATCTCTCCGAATGAAATTTGCTTCACGATGCTGCGCCGTGGAGTGGAAATTTTTGCCTTCGGTCTCCTCTTTCGACTGCAGGAATACGTAATTGCATGGGGCTGGGCTCCCTGGTCGGACCTCTTGCGTGTTGACGTGCTGAACATCATAGGTCTATCGATGATCCTGATGGCTCTCTTGTGTGGCGTCATTCTTTTCTTCTGCGCCGCACCAAAGATCGGCGGGAGCGAACATCGAGATCGGGGAATGCCTTTCGACGAAGTGATACCGCGACCGCAGCGGGTTTCGTGGCAGGATGTGGCCTCAAGCTCGCCAACGCAGAATGATCCCAACAGCAGCTTGCGCCGTTGCACGATCGCTCTAATATTCGCCTCGGTTGCAGCTGTCGCATTTTTTGCGCTGCTAACAGCGCCCCTCTATACGACGTGGCGCCTGACGTGGCTTCCGTGGGCTATCGAATCCTACATAGACGGATGCCACAATCTCGGAACTCCCCTGCCCTACCTTTTCCCGTTATTTCCGTGGGCCGCATTCGCATTTGCCGGGCTAGGGGCTGGATTCATCCTCTTCAGCGACGTATCCGTAAAAGCTCCGGGCGGGACGAGCGGAATTGCGGCTCGCAGCACAAAACTTCTCGCGCTACTTGGGGCCGTCGGCGTCATTGCAATTTTCGCGGCGCGACAGTTCGACCATTCTTCGTTTCATCTGTACTCCACGTACGACTACTGGCATACAAGCCCTAACTTTTTGATGATGCGGGTTGGCCTGTTACTGGTAATCGCTTTTCTGAGTTACGCGTGGTGCCGCTGGGGATGGGCGACGCGCGGATTCAGTCCGCTGATTCAGTTAGGGCAAACTTCGCTGCTTGTTTACTGGGTACACATTGAGTTCGTCTATGGACGCTTTTCATTGCTGCCAAAACGGGCTGAAACTATCATGGGTGCAACCCGCGGCTTGTTGGAAATAATTCTGTTCATGCTCATCCTGTCGTTGATTCGCACTCGCATCGACTGGCAGACAATTGACTGGAAAAACATTGCGATGGGAAAAAAGACGAGACGAGGGCCGAGCCGGCGTAAACTTTTGCAGGCTACAGAGGAGACGACAGTTGGAGTAGAGCGTCTTTCACAAGCCGAAGTCCGATTCCCCAACGCTGCCGGGCCGCCTGCTCGTCGGCTCCATAGCCGTTCACATACAGAGTGAAATAGAAGCCTTCTTGAACTGCTTCGTTGCCCTCATAGAAACATCTCCGCACACATATCTCACAAGTCGACGAGAGTTCTGGCGCTTTGCGCAGGATTTCGACGAATTGCCTGGCAAGATGCTCGTGGGACGGGAAAGAAAACCGGGGTTGTTGCAAATCGCCGGGCGGATTGCCGTTGCCCGCAGTGAAGACAACATCAATATAGGCGGCAAATTTGCGCGATGCCCCGAAAACTTCTTCCTCTGGGCTCAGATCATCGGTCTCCCACACGTCGCACTTTGCGCTCTCCAACGTGGTTCGCGCGGAATTGATAGCGTTTAGAAATTCTGCCAACTCAGGGAATCGTTCCGCCTCCACGAGGGTGGAGACTAATTCAGGATGGCGCCTGATATCGACGTACGAAAGTTTTCCGGACGGATCTTTCCACGGAAAGTCGAGGACCGGGTCTTCCTTAGAAAGTTCGATTGTGTAATCGGCATCCATAGTAAGGTCACCGATTAAACTGGCGTAGGAAGTCGACCATTTGCTGTTCGGCCCAGAAGCCATCATGGGCGCCAAGGTTGTCGAGAGGCTTGAACGGCGTGCCCATGAACGCACAGTGTCCGCCGTCGGTGGTCTCTAAAAAGCGAATGTTTTTATTGGCGGCGATTTTGCGGCGCGATGCTTCTGAGATCTTCACAAACGGATCATTAGCCGCGCACATGACAAGCGCCGGCACAGCGATTTGCCCGATCACATGCGCCGATGAAGCGCGATCGTAATAATCATCTACGCCAGAGAATCCGCAATAAAACGCCGTAATCTTGTCGTCAAATTCACGCAGGCTGCGAATGCCGCGAAGGCGTCGGGGGTCGAACACGCCGGGAAAGAGCCTTGCCTTCTGGCGGAGCCGTCGCCGCAAGGCCCAAAGAAAATATTTTTCATAGATGCGGTTGCCGGGCTGATGCAAGGTGTCAGAGGAGAGAGAAAGATCGATTGCGGGGCAAACGGCAACGACGGCTCGAAATTGCGAAGGCCGATCGCTTCCCCACTCCCCGGCGAGTTTTAAAACAATGTTACCTCCCATTGAAAAGCCGGCGAGTGCCAGCCGGGAAATTTTGTCGCGCTGGATGATGTCGCGGGCTACGACAGCAACGTCCTCGGAAAGGCCGGAGTGATAGAGCACGGGAGCGAGCGCATCGGTGCCGCCGCAGTTGCGCTGGTTGTAACGGACGACGTTCATTCCCGCCGCGAGGGCTTTGTCGGCGACCCCCAGCATGTATTGCGAATCACTCGACCCCTCGAGGCCATGGACCACAATGATGGTCAGCGCATGCTCGCGTTGCGGTTGCCAATGGCACCGACAGAGCACACGAACGCCAGGCTCGACCTCAATGAGTCGGTCTTCGGGCAGAGGCAGATGAAACCGCCTTGGGGTTAAGAAACTGGCGAGCGTTTGAACGTGGCCTCCACCCAGCCAGCGACGCGGGATGAACGACTTTTCGAGATCAGGCGGAATGCGGACTCCGTGGAGAGAGCGATTGAGTCTTTTGGTGTTTGCGAATCATCTTGTTCTGATTTTAAATAGGGCAAGCAACTTTCTGCGGCGGAGTTTCTTAAAATGCCCATCTTCGAGTACGATTTGCAAAGACTGTCAGAATGAATTTGAGGCCTTGGTCTATGGTCAGCAAAAGGCCCAATGCCCGAAGTGCCAGAGCAAGAAATTAGAAACACAACTCTCAGTCTTCGCTGTTTCTGCCAAGGGCGGAGGGTCGTCACGCGAGCAGGCGATGCCAAGCGGCGGCTGTGGCTCATGTGGCGATCCACGCGGGCCGGGCTCGTGCTCTATGAACTAGCCCACGGCACTTGACAAAGGCATTGACGATCTGGGCGGAGGGTCATTTCAGGTCGGTGGTTTAGCAGCACGTCTTTGGTGGGATAACTTTAGGAACATCTTTTCCGGTAACCGAGGTGACGTTTTAGATTTTGCGACCGTTCGCTATGATCCGTCTTGTTCGCCAGTAGGGCGACAGCGCGAGGTATAGCGATGGATCGGCGCAAGAAGCAGAGATTAGACCTGGAAATGCCAGTGCGGATCTGGGGCATAGACCGCATGTCTCAACCTTTTTCTGAAGTTGTTCGCGCCAGGAAACTGAGCGAGATTGGCGCAGCGCTTACCGGCGTGAGGGCCAGGATTAAAGCAGGACAAGTGCTCGAGGTGCAGAGCGGGGAATCGCATGCTGAGTGCCGCATTATGTGGACCAATGCTGGGGGAGAAGCTGGCATCGAAGTGATCGAAGCCGAGGCGCCATGGGACGCAAAGATTCCCAAAATTTTCGACATAGTGGGGGCCCGATAGGCCAAGCCGAACGGCATTCATCGGCCAATTAACGTGGATTCACGTTGCTGGTCCCCGCTTACTTCTCGCAAGAACCTGGAAAATACTTCGTTGGACAAGAGCCGTCCGCGGGCGGTCAGCCGCAGGACGCTCTCTTGTTGTTCGAGGAGACCGTCTTGAATGCTTTCGCGGATCGCGTTCTGCCGACGCAAATGTTGCCCTTCGCGGCTCTCGAAAGAGCCGGCATTTCTTACTGACGATTGCAGGCTCCCGATTTTGACGCCGCGGTTCAGGCGCAATCCCAGGAAGAACTCTTCTTCGATAGCCGATTCATGATCGACAGGAGTCACGATGTTTGGGGCGCGATTCATGTAGGCATCCAGCGAGTCAGGCGTGGCGAATCGGGTCACTTCTCGAGGCTTCTTCTGGTTGGTAAAGATCGCAAGCGCCGAAGGGGCATCGGCCGTGCCCCCTGACTTGCGCTCTAACATCGAATGGGCATCCACCCCGAACCCGATATATGGATCGCGAGTCCAATATTTCATGTTGTGCCGCGACTGATAGTTTTTCGCGCTCGCTAAATTCGTCCGCGCAAAATTTGAAATTTCGTACTGCGCGACGCCAGCCTCTTCGAGCATCTCGCATGCCCTCTGATAAAAGTCAGCGGTAGCGTCGTCATCAGGAACGAAATGGGCGTGATAGCGGGCGCCTCCGGCAATGAGTTCGCTCCCGAGTCGCGATTCTTCGTCGATTTCGAGCATGTAAACGCTGGCGTGAGGCACGCCTGCTGCGATTGTTTCATTCACCGAATATTTCCAGGTTTCGCAGGTTTGGTGCGGCAGCCCTGCAATGAGATCGACGCTGATATTGCTCAATCCGGCATTACGCAGGTGCTGAATATCTTCGAGCACGATGGCTCGCGTGTGCAAGCGACCGACCGATTTTGCCTCTTTGTCGACGAACGACTGCACGCCCAGGCTAACGCGGTTCACGCCGCATTGAATGAGAGTATCGATCAAGGAGGGGCTGATTGTTCCCGGAGCGCATTCGACCGTAATTTCGCAATCTTGAGCGATCGAAAAATAGCTTCTAACCGCGGCAAAGATGCGTGCCAGTTGCGAAGGCTCAAGAATGGATGGCGTTCCCCCACCGAGATAGATCGAGTCAGCGAGATCTGGCAGGGCACAGCCAAGTTGCGAGGCCTGCCGACGAGCGTCGGCGATGTCTTCAATGATTCGAAGCACATAGTTTTCAAACGCCGACTTCGAGAAGACCTGGGATGCGAAGTTGCAGAAGCTGCACTTCGTCCGGCAAAACGGTACCGAAATGTAAATACCAACCGGCATACAGGATTATTTTATGGGAAGAAGGGGTTCAGCATGAGGCGAGGTGGCTTAAAATGGAATCCGGTCGCACTCTCTTTTGGAATGAAGAAGTCATAACGAAGTTTTACAGGAGCCCCTAATGACCGAGCATGCGGCGAACGGCGATCCCACGGAACCACTTTGCGATGGAGGTTGCGACGAGACCTTTTCGGAATTTTTAAGCGAGATGGCGGAGCAGAATGCAAAGGTCGCGACGTGCCCGAAATGCGGCAAAATTCACGGGTTTGGCAAGGCCGGAGCTAAAGAAGACGCGGTGCCTCAACCGGCTAAAAAAGCGAGTTGAGATTACGCCTACACGTACTTCTGAGCAAAGAGCGATTGCCTGACCTACGTGCATTTCTCGGATATTCGTCTTTGATCTCTAAGCGCTTGTTTCACCACTCCTATTTGCCGCAATCTTTTTTACAGCAGTCGTACTTGTAGCAGTCTTATCTTCTAACATTCTTATCTTCTAGCATTCATGGCTCCTAACCAGGAAGAAGAGGTATTAGGAAAAGCTTACGACGGCCGATTGATGCGTCGCCTGCTGACCTACCTGCGTCCTTACAAGTGGCGTGTCGTTGTGGCGCTCACCGCGATTGTCCTGAAATCGGTGCTGGACGTGCTCGGCCCTTTCCTTACCAAGATCGCAATCGACAAATATTTAGCGAAATCGCCAGGCTCGCACTCCTGGATCGGCGACCGGCTGAGTAGCGCTCCAATGACGGGCATTGCGCAAATCGGCGGTCTCTACATCGGCATTCTGATCTTCACTTTCACGTTTGAGTTCATCCAGACGTATCTGATGCAGTGGACTGGACAAAAAGTGATGTTCGATCTACGCCGACAGATATTTCGCCACTTGCAATACATGCATGTCGGATTCTTCGACAGGAATCCCGTTGGCCGCCTGGTGACGCGCGTGACCACCGACGTCGATGCCCTGAACGAAATGTTCACCTCAGGGGTGGTCTCGATTTTTGAAGACGTATTCGTTCTGGCCGGTATCGTCGCCATCATGCTCGAGATGAACTGGAAGCTGGCGCTGATTACTTTTGCGGTTCTGCCGCTGATCATCTACGCCACCATGGTGTTTCGCGATAAGGTGCGCGACTCTTACCGGCGCATTCGCACCGCCATAGCACGTATCAACTCTTACCTGCAGGAAGCAGTCTCAGGGATGCTGGTGCTGCAGCTTTTCAACCGCGAGAAACGCGCATACAAGAAGTTTGAAGAGATCAATGCGTCGCACATGGAGGCGTTCAAAGACGCCATCATGTCGTACTCGGTTTACTACCCAGTCGTGGAAATTTTGTCGTCGATCGCGGTTGCCAGCATTATCTGGTTTGGCGGAAATCAGATTATGCGGAACATGAGCGTATCGAGTCTGGTCGTAAAATTTCCCAGGCACAGCGTTCCTACGATCCAGTTGGCTCACAGCGTGATGACCATTGGGGTGCTCGTCGCGTTCATGCAATATGCGCAGAGATTTTTCCGTCCGATTCAGGACCTGAGCGAAAAGTACAACATTTTGCAATCAGCGATGGCGGCGGGAGAACGCGTCTTTAAGCTTCTCGATACGAAAGTGGAGGTAACTTCTGCCGCGGTGACTCAGCGTCCGCAGGGGTCGGGACGAGTTGAGTTTGATCGTGTGTGGTTTGCGTATGGGACGCGAGCGGCCGCGCTGAAGCCCGCAGGCATTGCTCCGACGTCCACTGCCGGTCTCAAAGCTGGTGCGAGCGCCCCCCCGGGTGCAGAGGAATCGGAGCCTGATTGGGTCTTGCGCGACGTGAGTTTTGTGCTTGAGCCGGGGGAGACGATCGCCGTCGTCGGCCACACCGGGGCCGGCAAGACAACCCTGATATCGCTGCTGCTGCGATTTTACGATGTGCAGCGTGGCGCGATTCGAATCGACGGGGTCGACGTCAAAGACATGGACCTCGACGACCTTCGCAGCCGCTTCGGCGTCGTATTGCAGGATCCTTTTCTCTTCAGTGGCACGGTTGAGGGAAATATCAGGCTTGGAACGGCGCGCATTCAAGATGAAGACGTGGAACAGGCGGCGGAAGACGTCAATCTCGCCGACTTCATCCGCACTTTGCCGGGAGGCTACAAGGAAGAAGTCCGGGAGCGCGGGTCCACGTTATCGACGGGACAAAAACAGCTCATCAGCTTTGCTCGGGCGCTTGCGCACAATCCGAAGATTCTGATTCTTGATGAGGCCACTTCGAGCGTTGATACCGAAACTGAAATCCGGGTGCGCGCTGCGCTGAATCGCATGGTTGAAGGCCGCACGTCGCTGATCATCGCCCACCGGCTCTCGACCATTCAACGCGCCGACAAAATTGTCGTCATGCACAAAGGTCAAGTGCGCGAGATGGGGTCCCACCAGCAACTGCTCGTCGAGCGCGGCATTTACTACAAGCTCTATCAACTGCAGTACAAAGACCAGGAATTAAGCACGGACAGTGCGGGCACGGGCGCCTCCGCCCGCCCGGCGGCGAAGTCTACGGTCAGCGCAGACGATTAACCAACAAATCTTCGGCAAGTGACAGTCTGACAAATTCTCTGCCGCGATTGCAGTTTACAATTCACCCGTGCAAGTCCTCGTCTCCGCCGGTGAAGCCTCTGGAGAAATGTATGGAGCGCAGCTCATCGAAGCGCTGCGTCGTCGTGATCCTTCGCTAACTTTTTTCGGTGCCGGCGGAGAGCGCATGCGCGCCGCAGGTTGTGAAATTGTGGTCGACGCAAAGGATCTGTCCGTCGTGGGCATCACCGAAATTCTTAGCCATCTGCCAAAAATTCTCGGACTTTTCAAGAAACTGATTTCCGCGGCGGACGATAAGCGTCCGGCCATCGCGGTTGTGATCGACTCACCGGCTTTTAACTGGCGCGTGGCGCGGCGGATGCGGAAGCGCGGCATTCCGGTCGTCTACTATGTCTGCCCGCAATTCTGGGCATGGCGACAGGGGCGCGTGAAGCTCCTGCGCAAGTATGTCGACAAGGCGCTTGTCATATTTCCCTTCGAAGAAGAGTTTTATCGCGAGCGTGGAGTCGATGCGACTTATGTTGGCCATCCGCTGGCCGATCTGCCCAAGCCACGAGTCAGCCGCGTAGATTACGCCGCGGCAAATGAACTTGACCCGGTAAAAACCTGGATTGCCATCATGCCGGGCAGCCGCCGCAAAGAAGTGCGCATGAACCTGCCGACTATTTTAAACGCATGCGAGCGTTTATTGGACGACTCTCTCGCGCAAGGCAGGTCGGCAGCGGAGTACGAGTTTCTTTTGCCGGTGGCTCGCACGCTTGATGCTCCATTTTTAAAGGAGTTGATAACGCGGTGGCGGGAGGCACGGCCGACCGCATCGCTACCGGTGAATGTTCATTTGGTGGCTGACTCGCTTCCGGCGCTGGCTCTTGCCCGCGCGGGTATAGTCGCCAGCGGGACCGCGACTGTTGAGGCGGCGATCATGGGAACTCCGTTTGTTATGGTGTATCGCGTCTCGCCGCTGACTTACGCCTTGGGCAAGCCGCGGGTCAAGGTTGAATATTTTGCGATGGTCAATCTCATCGCGGGCGAAGAGGTCGTGCCCGAACTTGTGCAGCACAAGTTCACCGCCAGTAACGTCGCCTGCGAGCTGACGAAGATTATCCCCGACGGCGGGGCGCGCATTCGGATGCTACAGCGATTGTCTGAGGTCAGAGCGCGGCTGCACCACGGGGTGCACGTGGCTTATCCTGGCGATGATGCTCGTCTTCATCCTGATGCTCCCGCCCATCTTCATCCAGCAGACGCGGCTGCGGAGATCATCTTAAATCTGTGCGCTCGAAAGGCCGCCTTGGTTAATGAGTCGGATACGCATCTCCCGGGCAAAGTTCAGGCGGGCAGCCCGCGGGTTGAGTAGTGCGCATACTGCGGATGCCGTTCTTGACGTGGATCGCCGTCATAGCAGCCGGATATACGAACCAGGTTTTTTGAATGAAGCGGTCTCCGGGGAGCCACGAATGCGGTTTCTTCAGTTCGTATGCGACCAGTAACTCGGCGAAATAAATTGCGCTGTATTCCGCGACGATGTTACGGTTGGCGGGAACGCCCGTGACCCAGGGTGCGCCGGCGGCAAATTCGTTGTCTAAAACTAATTTATGGGTCGCGAGGCGCAGAGCTTCCGCTCCGCCGAGAGATGCCATGACGAACATAAACTTTTTATCGAGGACACGGGGGCGAGCCGGCGCCGGAGCAGGCTTCTCCGGAAGGACGAGGGGCAGGACTGAGGGCTTATAGGTGATCATCGAGTCGACGGTCTTTAGCTCAACCGATTGATGACTAGCCTCGCTCACTTCGTCCGGGACCTCGTCCGACACTTCGGCCGACACTTCTTTGAGCATGTTATTCGGACGTTCATTCTGCGCCCATAACGTTGTGACCATAAAAACTAGAACCAGCCTCGAGAAACACTTCTGTGTAGTTGGCAGACAAATCTCCTGTTCTTACCGCGCTTGCCCCAGTCTGTGGCTTGCCTAGTTGGCCGGAAGCGAAAGCCGCAGATCGCCTGCTGGACGGGCGATGCGCGACGTTCGCTATGGAGGTCTGCAGGAGTGGCTCCAACTAGTTTGCAATTTTGGGAAGGTTGTTTTGAACGAGCTAGTCGGCGGCGTTCCAGATCGGGAGGGGCTGAGACAAAAGGATGCGCAGAAAATTATCCACTCGGGCTTCGCTTTTCCCTTGGAGTGGTGATGGAATTGGTTCGAGACTAGTTGAACTTTTTCCTCGCAGCCTGGCTCAGTTATAGGGTTTCTGGGGGACTCAGGTGACTCCTAGGGCCATCTAAGGTTGCGAAGCTTGGCCTGCCGGTCATAGTTAGCCGATGTTAGACAGACGATCTTAGACAGCCGACCACTGCGTAATTGGCGGTGGGGTTTGCCATGAAATGGATTACCCATGACTGACAGGGAATACATGATGATGGATTATCGGTTCGACGGTCAGCTACGAGGGAGCCGAGCTTAGAGCTGATGCGGCGAGGGAGCACTGCCATCGCTGCGTTTTTTGCGCAACCGATTGTTGTTAGCATAACGTTTCATGGCCAACGCGCGACGCTCCAGTCCTCATTCATCTATCGATATGAAGAAGCAGGGAATATGAAGAAGCATCCCCGCAAAGGCGGACATCATTCTAGGAAGCAAGGTCCGCGTTCTGGAAAGGAAGCTTCGCCTTCTGGAAAGAGAGCCCCGCGGCATCCCCGTGCCTCTGGGGAACTGGTCGTGCTTTATGAAGACGATGCGGTGCTGGCGCTCAATAAGCCGCCGAAGTTGTTGGCGGTGCCTACGGATCATTCCGATGCTCCGTCTGCCCTTTCACTCCTTACTGAGGAACTGAAGTTGAAGCGGCAGCGGGCGTTTGTTGTTCATCGCATCGACCGTTACACGTCGGGAATTCTGCTCTTTGCCAAGACG
>JANYKL010000028.1 GCA_025361625.1 Acidobacteriaceae bacterium | reverse complement strand
CCCCACCACATGATGAATCAGATGTCTTCGAATGTTGGGCCCATGACGCGCATTAGTAAAGGCATGCCCGCTGGAGTATCCATGGAGAACGGCATGGGCATGCTGACGGGAGAGCCGGGAATTCCGACCGGCGATGACTATGGACCAAGTCTCGGACGAGGCATGGGGTTTGGTTCGACCAACGACAGGCCGCGAAGTAACGGTTTTTTGTCGCAGAAAAGCGCGGATCAAAACATGGAAGGGATGAATATGACAGCTTCTTCCGATGACATCGCCCGTGATGCCGACCGCGTTCCGGGTTTTCCGCAAGACGCGTATATGGAAGGTCCAATGATGGCGATGGACGACATGGTCCAAAAGCCACAAAACTTCGGTCTGCGTCCGGGCTGGAGTGGGTTCATGCAGGGCATGATGACGTTTGTCCGGGTGTTACCTCCGGATAAATATGACGAGGTGATGCAAAAGATTAACGGTGGAGAGAACCCGCAGCAGCCAGAGATGAAGAATATGCCAGCGATGAGAAATATGCCCGGAATGAAACATTCACACCGATAAGGAGACGATGATGAACAAATACAAGACTGCTTTGATAGCGCTGCTCCTTATTGGAAGTGCGACCGCCCAAGAAACTTCCATGCCAGGCATGCAGATGCCGAGTAAACAAGACGATTCGAACAAGTCTCCGCAGAAAACCCCACAAACGGAGCCGGGTATGCAAATGCCGGGGAAATCAAATCCGAAAATTCCGCAAGAAGGAGCGGCCCCCGAATCACAAATGGGAATGCAGCACATGGAAATGAGAACCGCCGAGCAAATCCCCTCGCCTGTCGAAGATCTGCAGGAGCCCGAAAATCCCGATCAGAAAACTGGTGCGAACCTTTCGGTTCCCGATCTGCTGGCGGAGGCAAGAAGCTCTGCAGCAAAAAAAATCGACGAATTTGTCCAACTAGCCAAACAAAATAACCCCACGGTGAAACAGGCAGAGGCGTCGGTGCGAACCTCCGCTGGCCTGGCACGCCAGGCAGGCCTCTGGCCCAATCCGTCGGTTAGTTATCAGGGCGAGCAGATTCGCGGCGGCTCGTACGGCGGCGGAGAGCAGGGGGCCTTTATACAGCAGACCATAGTTCTCGGTGGCAAGCTCCGCCTAAGGAGAGATGTTTACGAGCAAGAACGGAGAGTAACAGAAATAGGCGTAGAAGAACAGAAACTCAACGTGGCGGGGGCAGTTCGCGTTCAGTTCTACAGAGCTTTGGCACAGTTGCGAACTGTCGAGATTCGCGGCCGGCTCCTGCAACTCTCGGCGGACGCCGCAGCGACAGCTCACCAGCTCGCCAATGTAGGTCAGGCGGACGCCCCTGACATCCTGCAATCGGAAGTGGAAGCGGAACAGGCAAAGTTGGACTTCAGTGTAGCCCAAAGGCAATACATTCAGGCTTATCGCCAACTAGCGGCGTTGGTAGGGGAACCGCAAATGCCCCTGTCGCTTGTGGACGGAGATTTGGATAACCCACCTGAAATCGACGCAGATCAGGCTACGCAGTACATTCTTAAAAACAGTCCAACCATTCTACGGGCGCAGCAGGAAGCGGCCCGGGCGGAAGCGGTGTTGAAACGGGACAAACGCGAGGCCTTCCCTGATCTAAGTCTAAGGGTGGGGGAACAACAAAACTTGGAGCAGGATCCCAGGACAGGGCGCGCCATCGGAGCGCAGGGCTTTGCTACCGCTGGAATTCAAATCCCAATTTTCAATCGTAATCAAGGGAACGTGGCAGCAGCTAGGGCGGAAATAGAACGCAATCACGAAGAGGTAAATCGGATTAGATTTTCTCTCATGCAATCAGCCGCGCCCTTAATTCAACAGTACCTGACCAACAAACTGCAAACTGAGCGTTATCGAACTCAGATGATTCCTAGGGCGCAAAGGGCATACGAACTTTACTTGCAAAAATACAAGAATATGGCGGCTGCTTATCCCGAGGTGATAATTTCACAGCGGACACTTTTCCAACTGCAAGAAAGCTACGTGCAGAGCCTCGCTGAGCTGTGGACCACTGCGGTGCAGTTGCAGAGCTCTTTGCTGGTGGATGGCTTAAGTGCTCTGCCAACGTCTAATGGCATAAACACAGAGATCAATTTACCGACGGGCGGAGCGGGAGTGGCCCAGTGAAACGGCGAAATGCTGTAATCGTGGTCACACTGCTGATCGTAATCGGAGCCATCAGTCTGTTCTGGATTAAGAAAATTGCTCGAGGTTTTAGCGCCCGAGAACAACCATCGGTTGTAGAAACGATTGTGGCGCGGGCTGCTAGAAGAATGGCAATCCCGGTTGACGCGAAAAATCAAAAAACCCCCTTTGCTCCTTTACAAGACGTTCTCACCGAGGCGCGGCGTCACTTCGCCGATCATTGCGCTATTTGTCATAGCAACGATGGGAGTGGGAAGACTGAAATCGGTCGGAATCTCTACCCAAAAGCTCCCGACATGCGTCAGCCAAACACCCAAAATCTGACGGACGGGGAGATCTACTACGTGATTCATAATGGCATTCGTCTGACCGGAATGCCTGCGTGGGGCACGGGGGAGCAAGACGAGGACAGCTGGAAGCTCGTCCTTTTCATACGGCATCTGCCGCAACTGACGCCAGACGAGGCACGCGAGATGGAAGCGCTCAATCCGAAGGGGCCAGGAGAGAAACAGGAGGAACAAGAGGAACAGCAATTCTTGAATGAAGGCCAACCGAGCGATTAGGCACTAAACCACAACGCACCAAAATCATTGAGGAGAATGTTTATGAAACGCATTGTTGCATTAGTTACGGTGTTGTTCGTGCTTGCTCTCGTGGCGGTGGCTCACGGGAACGAAAAGCATGTCATGGGCAC
>JANYKL010000097.1 GCA_025361625.1 Acidobacteriaceae bacterium | reverse complement strand
CGGGTGATGATGTCTTGCGGAGGAACCTCAAGCGCTTCCTGCCTGAGCGAAACTCGTACCATGCGGTCGAGGGGACTGAAAACGAACGCCACACCCGGGCCCTTTGCGTGTCCGAGCAGACGGCCTAGACGAAAGATAACTCCGCGCTCGTACTCGGCCAATATCTTTATGGAACTCAAAGCGTAAATGACAAAGATGATAATGGCGACGGTGATCACAGGGAACCCGAGCTCCATAATGCCTCCAGAATGTTGTTCATGGTCTCAGCGGATTGTAGCGCAGGCAGGCGAGATGCGATATTGCCGCAACTGGTAAGAGAGGTTCTCCCTTATTCTGATTGTCATTATAATGTCGCTATGATGTGGCTATGATCTCGTTAGATGGCCGCGAGATTGGTTGATGAGGCCGCGTCAACGCGCAAGGTGAGTCCTTCGACTTGCCGGACGACAATCGGGTCGCCGGCAGCAATCGGCGAAGCCGCGATTGCATCCCAAAGTTCGCCATGCACAAAAACTTTTCCAGCAGGTGACAGAGACGATTGCGCAACTCCCATTTCTCCAATCAATCCTTGTTCTCCGGTCACGACCTTGTTGCGTCGCGCTCTCACTGCGATGCTCATAAGAAATGCCGTGATCAGCCCGAAAGGAATGCTTACAGCAAGCGCCGTCAACAAGTGCACGCGCATCTCAGGGATTGGAGCGTCGACCAGAAACAGGCCGCCCATGGCGAGAAGAGCGATACCGCCCGCGGTCAGCACCCCGTGACTGGCAAATTTCGCTTCCGCTGCAAACAGCGCGAATGCCCCGATGATCATGGCAATCGCCGCAAAACGAACGGGAAGCAGATTCAACGCGAAGGAAGCGAGAAGAATGAAGACCACTCCGACCGTGCCAGGAATTACCGCCCCTGGATGGTTAAATTCTGCGTAGAGCGACAACGCGCCGATCGCCAGCAGGATGAACGCGACATTCGGATCCATGAGGTAAGAGAGAATTCGCTGTTTGAGCGTCATGCGGTAATCAACCACAGTCTGGTTTGCGATATCAAGCGTTGCCGAGGCGCCTCCAAAACGTTTAAAAGTCTTTCCTTTCAGCTGATGGAAAAGACCTTGCTCGGTTGGGGCAATATATTCGATCAATTTCTTGTCCAACGCTTCCTGCTCGGTAAATGATTTCGATTCGCGCACCGCGCTCTCCGCGAGCTCAATGTTCCGTCCGCGCTTGGATACAACCGAACGCATAAGCGCGGCGGCATCGTTTTCCATCTTCTGTTTCATGGTGTCGTCCACTTTGCCGCCAAGTGCAACCGGATGGGCCGCCCCCGTATTTGTCCCTGGAGCCATTGCGGCTACGTCGGACGATTCGAGAATAAAAAATCCAGCCGATGCGGCGCGGCTCCCGCCCGGAGTTACGTAGATGATGACAGGGACCGGCGACGCAATGATGTGCTCAATAATTTTTCGCGTTGAATCAACCAGACCTCCCGGAGTGTTGATCGTAATTAGCACCGCCTGGTCATGATTCGCGGACGCAGTCTGCAGCGCTCTGCCAACGTACTCGGCGGTTACGGGCTGGATTGCCTCATCAATGGTGACTCTCATCACCTCGGCAAAGCTCGCACCGCCTAGAGCTATGGACGAAACGACTAGTAAAACGGTTAACCGGATTGTCGCGGAAAGTCGAGCGGCTGATCTCATGGCGGTGGCTGCGCTTTCTCCGCAGCGGTTACTGCTAAAGGCAAGTCTTGCAAGTGTCGGCTTCTACCTGGAGTGAAGTTCGCTCGGACTCGGGTCATGTATCTCTTGCGACTGAGTCCATCCCGTTAGCTCGTCGCTTCCGGTGATTAAGCGAGCGCCACGCTCGTAAGTCAAATACGACCATGCCCACTGAATCATAACTAAAATGCGATTGCGAAATCCGATAAGAAAAAAGATGTGGATGAAAAGCCACGCCAGCCAGGCGAAGTAGCCGGATAACTCAAACTTTCCAATCTGCGCAACAGCGGCTGCTCGTCCTATTGTAGCTAGGCTGCCCTTGTCACGATAGTGGAAGGGCCGGCGCGGTTGCTTCTTCAGATCTCGCGCAATCGTTTCCGCAACCCAGTCCCCCTGCTGAATCGCAACTGGAGCCACGCCCGGGAGCGGTTTGCCGTTCGCGTCATTCAACGCCGCGAGGTCTCCGATAACGAATACTTCGTTATGCCCGGGAATACTCAAATCGGGCTCTACTAAAACGCGGCCGGCGCGATCCACCGGAACGCCAAGCTTTCTGCCAAGCGTAGAAGCCGCAACCCCCGCAGCCCAAAGAATAACCGCAGACGGAATTCGTTCGCCGCTTACCCAGACTGCTCCAGGTTCGATTTTCGTCACCATCTGAGACGTGCGAACTTCGACTCCGAGCCGGTGCAGTTGCGCCTCCGCCTTCCGAGAAAGCTCTTCCGAATACGTTGCCAGAACTCGCGGGCCACCTTCGATCAAAAGAATTTTGCTTTCGCTGGGTTCAAAGTTACGAAACTCGTGGCTCATCGCGTGGTGTGCAATCTCCGCCAATGTCCCAGCCAGTTCCACTCCCGTCGGACCACCGCCGATCACCACGAACTGCAACGGCAATTCAACGGTTCCAGCGACTTTTTTGCGGCGCTCCGCCAACTCAAACGCGAGCAGCACGCGCCGCCGAATCTCGAGTGCGTCCTCAATGCTCTTTAATCCCGGAGCGTAGGGTTCCCAGTCCTCGTGCCCAAAGTAGGCGTGTGTCGCGCCCGATGCGATGATCAAGAAGTCATAGTCGAGCTCGCGATCATTGGTGATGACCTGTTTGCGTGCGAGATCAAATTCGACAACTTCTCCAAGTAGAACTTCAACGTTAGAGTGACCTCGTAAAATCGAGCGGATGGGAGCAGCAATCTCCCCAGGAGAAAGCCCTGCGGTGGCCACCTGGTAAAGCAGAGGCTGAAAGGTGTGGTGATTGCGTCTGTCGATCAGGGTGAGTTGCACCGGCAGGCGCGCGATCCGGCGCGCCGCAGTCAGGCCTCCGAAGCCCGCTCCCACAATCACTACCCTTGGTGAACCGTCATTTCTCATGGCTTTATTTGGTCGTCGTCAAACACATGATGGGCTTGACTGTGCATAAGCTCACCATCTGGATAGGAGGCCTTCCGTACGTTATTGGTGCCCTTACAGAGTTTGCAGCCTCACCCTATGGCCTGAGTAAAGGCGGCTTAACCTGTCGGACCTCTTCCGTAAGCGCGGTGCAGACCCACAATAAGAAGGGTTGCCTTGTTTAAGTTCCGAGATGAAATACAACTGCTCCGATCAATATCATCGCGTCTTGGAAGACTGTGCCACCGCGCCACAAGAAACAAAATTCTGTGTCACTTCTTCAAATAGAGCTTCTTCAACATTTCCACATATTGCTGTTTGGCGGGGAGGTTCTTAAGATCACGGGCCTGCCAACCGTTTTCGACTTGGTGCGCCCCGCATCTGAGGCAAACATTTATACCCAAAATACCGTTGTGATCAATTTTCTTCGAATAGCAAATTCCACATCTGTCGGAAAGCATAGGCCTCCCCTTTACTTCTTACGCAGGTCGTGCATCTTTCCGTCGAGCACGGGGGCGGAACTCTTATGCATGGTATCCCTAAATTCTACTGAAGGGTCATTTCTCATAAACGATCGACTTGAAATTTCGGTCGACACATCGCGGGACTAAGCCGCGCATCACCAGTACCCACCGTTTGGTGTGCCTACTATTTTGATTCCGCAGCGGGCAATAAAGACGAAAAACTTTTCTTTCGCGCAAAGGTTGCTAGTGCTTAAAGCGGCTGTCCGTAACGGCAGCCGTTATACACTGCTTCTTCGTCACCCCCTTCTCGAACCGATGACCGCAAATCCGCCCACCTCGACAATCGTTCGCTTCCTCGTGCCATCAGTTCGAGATCTGGTTTTCATTTTTTTGTTTTGGTCGATTCTGGCCGGGCCGCTTTCCAATCGTCCTTTGGCAGATACAGATATCGGATGGCACATAAGGACCGGCGAGTTGATTCTGGCAAGTCATAACCTCCCGCGTACCGATCCTTTTTCCTCGACTATGCAGGGCCAGACTTGGTTTGCTTGGGAATGGCTCTACGACGTGTTGCTAGGCGCTCTGCACGCCGCCGGTGGATTGAACGGTGTCGTCTGGCTTTGCGCCTTGGTGATCGCTTTTGTCTTCAGCTTTCTTCTCTGGCAATTGCTCGAAAGAGGGACTGGGCTGGCGCTAGCCGTCATTCTCATGCTTCTATCCACTGCCGTCTCCGCGATTCATCTTTTCGCGCGGCCTCATATCGCCAGTTGGATCTTCACGTTGCTTTGGTTCACTCAACTCGAGAAATGGGAACAATGGGATCGCTCAACTCAGGGAAGGCTGCCGCGTTGGATTTCCTGGTTTTTCCCTGTCTCCATGGTGCTTTGGGTAAATGTGCATGGAGGGTGGCTTCTTGGTATGTCCCTTCTTTGCATTTACGCCTTAGCGGCGCTGATTGAATCCTTACGAAATAAAGATGCGTTTCAAAAGATCCGCGCCGCGCGGCGTGCTCGCGCCATGGCTCTGGCTGCAACCGCTTCCGCTCTGGCAACGCTGGTTAACCCGTTTGGCTGGCGATTGCACGCCCATATTTATTCTTATTTAACAGACAGGTACCTGATCAATCGCATCGATGAATTTCGCTCGCCAAATTTTCATGGCTGGGCCGAACGCGCCTTCGTAATAATTCTAGTGCTGCTTCTTGTTGCTTTGACCAGCGGCGAGTCGAGAACTTCTGGCGGCCAGTTGAGACCAAGCAATCTCTTCGTTGTCTTGCTGTGCGTTTACGCCGGATTTATTTCAGCCCGCAATCTTCCCATCTCAGCAATGCTCTTAGCGATAATTGCCGGACCGATGCTATGGAGAAGTTTGGTCTCGCTTGCGAATAGCGCCGGCGCCTGGCGTTGGCTGCGGGCCCTCTCCTCGCGTATCGTGAACTCCTCCGATCGCCTCGGAGCGTTAGAGCTCCAACTCGGCGGCCATGTCTGGCCTGTAGTAGCCGTTCTCTTTGGTCTCATCCTCATCCTTAATGCGGGATGGCTCGGGAAAACGCGCCTGGTTCACGCAGACTTCGATCCCAACAAGGTTCCAGTAGAAGCGGTGAATTTTCTTCAGAACCATTCTGAAGGCATTCACGATAACGCGGAACCCGTGTTTTCAATTGACGGATGGGGCGGATATCTCATCTACCGCCTCTATCCTCAGCGAAAAGTCGTCATGGATGACCGCCATGATCTTTACGGTTCAGATCGCGTTCGCGAATATTTAATTTTTATGCAGGGCGAGTCGGGCTGGAGAGATATTTTGCGTAAATGGAATTTTCAAACCGCAATCCTTCCGTCAGACTCGGCTTCAGCAAATCTACTAAGGGAATTGCCGCAAGAGTGGAAGACGGTTTACGAGGACAAAGTCGCGGTCGTGTTGGTCAGACGCTAGCCCGATAGAGGAAGCCTGCAAATGAGCTGTCATCCTTACGCGTAACGCCCGATAAAAAGTTAAGCCAGTTGCTCGCGTTCAGCGACGGCGCGGCGAAAGTGATCGAGCGAAAGCTTCAGGCCCTCGTGCAAGGCTACTCGCGGCTCCCATCCGAGCAATCGCTTTGCTTTGGAAATATCGGGCCGCCGCTGTTTGGGATCGTCCTGGGGCAGCGGTTCGTACACGATCTTGCTGCGCGACCCGGTTGTCGCGATCACTTGCTGCGCGCACTCGAGAATCGTGAACTCGGACGGGTTTCCGATATTCACCGGTTCGTGCTCGCCAGACTTTGCCAACCGTAAAATCCCGTCCACTTCGTCGCTGACATAGCAGAAGCTTCGGGTTTGCCTGCCATCGCCGTAGACGGTGAGCGATTCACCTCGCAGCGCCTGCCACATGAAATTGGGAATGACGCGGCCGTCCCGTATCTTCATCCTCGGGCCATAGGTGTTAAAGATGCGGATAATTCTTGTATCGACGCGGTAATAGCGGTGATAAGCCATGGTTACCGCTTCAGAAAAACGTTTAGCTTCATCGTAGACGGAACGCGGGCCTACAGGATTGACGTTTCCCCAGTAGCTCTCAGTTTGCGGGTGCATCAGCGGATCCCCGTAACATTCCGAGGTCGAGGCCATCATGAACTTCGCCCCCGATTTGCGCGCGGCTTCGAGAGCTTCGAACGTCCCGTATGAACCTACCCTCAGCGTCTCGATTCCATGCTCGGAGTAGTCGACCGGACTCGCGGGACTGGCGAAGTTAAACACAAAATCGAGCTTGCCCCAGTCATGCGGCTGGCAGATATCTTTTTCAATAAACTCAAATCGCGCTTCGTTGCGCAGATGCTCGATGTTTGCGAGCGATCCCGTTACGAGATTGTCGGCTACGACAACCGAGTATCCCTCGCCCAGCAGGCCATCGCACAGATGTGATCCCAGAAACCCTGCTCCGCCCGTGACCAGAGCGCGCCGCTTGACTGTTGATTGTGCGTCCACGTTCCTAGGCGCGCTCCAGTTTCTTTTCGAGCCGCGCAACTTCTGCTGGAACCGATGCCCGCCCAATGCTGTGATATGTAAATCCGTGTTGAGCCATCACGGTCGGATCATACAAATTGCGCCCGTCGAGAATGATGGGAAATTTCATTAATGATCGAAGGCGTTCGAGATCGAGCGATGCAAATTCCTCCCACTCGGTGAGGATCATCAACGCATCCGCTCCCTTGGCCGTCTGGTAGGCATCTTTCGCGAACTCCACACCAGTTTTCAGAACTTCTTTGGAGCGTTCGATCGCGGCAGGATCGTAGGCGCAAATATGACAGCCTTCCCGCAACAAATCCTGCACAAGCAACATAGCCGGCGATTCACGAATATCGTCCGTGCCGCCCTTGAACGCCAGTCCGAGCACCCCTATGCGCTTGCCGCGGAAGGTCCACAGTACGCTTCTCGCCTTGCGCATAAATCGGTGGCGCTGTTCTTCATTTATCCGGATTACCTCTTCAAGTAATCGAAAATCGTAACCGTTTTCTTTAGCCACGGCGCGAAAAGCCATCAGGTCCTTGGGAAAGCAAGATCCGCCATAGCCAATGCCAGGGTTCAGAAATTTAGGCCCAATTCTCGAATCCGAGCCGATCCCGTCTTTCACTTGTTCAACGTTTGCACCGACCGATTCACAAATCGAAGCGACCGCGTTCATGAACGAAATCTTCATCGCCAGGAACGCGTTGGAGGCGTGCTTAATCAATTCGGCGCTCTTGGTGCTCGTGATGATGAGTCTGGGCGGCACTTTAGCTGGTTCGGGAGCGGGAATGGAATCCGCGCGCCCGTAGTACCAACCGCTGGTGAGCGGGGCGTAAAGCTCTCGCATCACTTCAGCCGCTTTCTCGCTCTCGACTCCGACAACGATGCGATCGGGATAGAGGAAGTCCGTAACCGCTGTCCCTTCCCGCAGGAACTCAGGATTTGAAACTACGTCAAATTGCGCCGGATCCGCTCCGTTGCGCGTGAGGATGGTTCGAATCCATTGGCTGGTGTAAACCGGAACCGTGCTCTTCTCGACGATTACTTTATATCTCTTGATTCCGGCGGAAATCTCGTGCGCTACAGATTCCACGTAGGAAAGGTCGGCGTCGCCGTGCTCGGTTGGCGGAGTTCCCACGGCTATAAATACCGCATCGCTTTGCTGAGTTGCCGACAAGAGGTCACCGGAAAACTTGATCCGCCCGCCACGGTGTCGCTCCAACAACTCGGGAAGAAATTTTTCATGGATCGGAACGTCGCCATTCTGAAGTGAGGCGAGCTTGTTGGCGTCGTTATCGACGAGAATAACCTCGTGTCCCACATCCGCAAAACAGGCTCCTGTCACCAGTCCCACATAGCCTGAGCCCACCACCGCGACGCGCATAAACGACCTCTATTTCTGCCCTGACCGCCGCACCAAAGCATCGGTGCGCGTCTTTTACTTTAGCAGTTGTCATCTCGATTCATACCCTTTACGAGGGCCTAAGCAAATAAAAATCGTTGGATCGGGAAACGGTATCTCACCGCAAACGGTGACGCGCATCACGATCTGCCGGGACTCCAGAACGGTGACCGGCAAAGGCTCCCTGTTATCTACGTTTGCGCTCCTAACGAAAACCCAATGATAACGCCCGCCAGCAACGCTAGAATCTTTCAAGTAGCCCGCGATACCGGAGATCCGCTCTGCGACGTATTATGACCAAGGCTGGCGCTCGAATTGGCACGGCCCTCTGGCTGGCGATGTTATGCAGCTCACTTTACGCGCAGAACGAATCGGGAGAGCTTCGGCTAACCGTAACTGATGCCGACGGCGCTGTCCTGGCGGCTCAT
>JANYKL010000132.1 GCA_025361625.1 Acidobacteriaceae bacterium | reverse complement strand
TTCGTGAACACCACCAGGGGGCTCCATGACGTGTTCCTTTCGTCGCCAAAAATTTGCGGTAACTATTTTTGCACTCGTTCTCTGCATCGCACTGCGAGTTAATGTTCACGCCCAAGTTGCTGGCGGAACGATCACCGGAACACTCGTCGATGGAAGTGAACGAGTGATTCCGAATGCCACGATCTCCATCACCAATACGGCGACCGGAATTAACCGCACCGTCACCACGAACGAAGACGGACTTTACATCGCTCCCAATCTTGTGCCTGCGACCTACGTATTGCGATATGCCGCTCCAGGTTTCAAGAGCGAAGAGAAGCGTCAAATCGAATTAACGGTGGGCGCGACTGTCACCATCAACATGACGATGCAAGTCGGCGCCACCAGTGAAACGGTCGAGGTGCAGACTGAAGCTCCTGACGTTCAAGTGGCGAGTTCCGATATCGGCGCCGTGGTCAATGCGACCACGATTCGTGAACTTCCTCTCAATGGTCGAAGTTGGACCGACCTCGCGACACTGCAGCCCGGGGTCAACAGAATTCAGACCCAACCGGATTTTTCAGCCGGGACCGATCGCGGCAACCGCGGCTTCGGACAACAGCTCACCATCTCAGGCGCGCGACCGCAACAGAATAACTATCGTTTGGATGGCGTCAGCCTCAACGATTACGCCAACGGCGCTCCCGGCAGTGTTCTCGGCGGCAGCCTGGGCGTTGATGCAATTCAGGAGTTCTCAGTGCTGACGAGTAATTACTCGGCGGAATACGGCAAGACCTCAGGTGGTGTGGTCAATGCGGTGACCCGCTCCGGTACCAACCAGATTCACGGGAGCGTTTATGAGTTCTTGCGCAATAGCGCACTCGATACCAGAAATTATTTCGACCCAGGTGGAGTTCCGCCCTTCAAGCGCAACCAATTCGGTGCAGCCGTGGGCGGGCCGATTATCAAGAATCGAACTTTCTTTTTCGCCGATTACGAGGGGATCCGGCAGTCGAAGGGAATTTCAACCGTCGCAACCGTCCCTTCGACAGAAGCGCGAAGTGGATTACTGTGCAATCTCGGCGGGCCTACCTGCACGCCTAGCACGGTTGCAGTCGACCCGGCCGCTGCGCAATATCTAGTGTTCTACCACCTGCCCGACCCGGGTACCGTTTCGGGGAATGGCGACTTGGGCACTTACACGTTTGCCGCCCAACAGATCGTTAGCGAGAATTTTTTTACTACTCGTATCGATCACAGGTTTAACGACAAAGATAGTCTGTTTGGTTCGTACATGTACGACAAAACACCCTATTCATCTCCTGATGGATTGAACAACGTCGAGTTCACTACTCTCACGTCGAGAGATTTTCTTTCTATCGAAGAAACTCATATCTTCACGCCTCGCTTCGCGAATTCCATCCGTATCGGGGGGAACCATGAAGCGGTCGCCAACAATCAAAGTTTAAAAGCGCTCAATCCGGCTTCCGCAGACTTGAGTTTAGGTGTGGGCGGATCAGCTTTCGCGGGGCGAGCCGCGGCCCAGGTGCTAATCGGCGGGGGAGTGTCGGACTTTACCGGCGGAATCGGTGGTAGCCCAACTTACTTTTACCATTGGAACTCCGCGCAACTTTACGACGACGCTTTTTTTAATAAAGGCAATCACTCCTTGAGATTCGGTTTTGCAGCGGAGAGAATGTTCCTGAACGTATTGGCGGACACGGACCCAAATGGTATCTGGAACTTCGCCGATATCGGAACCTTTCTTACGAACAACCCGAGCAAGTTCCAAGGCGGCATTGCCAGCACTTTGTCGCCACGCAACATGCGTCAAAACCTTTTCGGCGGGTATTTGCAAGATGACTGGCATGCGAGACCCAACCTCACACTAAACTTGGGTTTGCGGTATGAAGCTTCAAGCGTCGTGAAAGAGGCGAACGGGAAGTTTGCGAATTTGCGCAACATCACCGACGCGAATGCCCATCTTGGAAATCCATTTTTCCATAATCCAACCTTGAGAAATTTCGATCCTCGAGTGGGGTTCGCTTACGATGTGTTTAAAAATGGGAAAACTGCACTTCGCGGCGGGTTCGGAATGTTTGATGTCCAACCTTTGCCCTATCAATTCATTCTATTGGCTACGCAAGCTGTTCCGTTCTTTTCTTACACGGTGGTAAAGAATCCGGGGGATGTCTGCCCAATTACCAATCCTTGTGCGCACCCCTTTTACAATTTTGGCGGACAAGATATCCAATTTCCTGCGAACCGCTTGCGGACGACGTACGCGGATCCGAATCCGAAACGCAACTATGTTATGCAGTGGAATTTGAACGTACAGCAGCAACTCACACCGACCGTGGCGGCGATGGTTGCATATGTCGGATCGCGTGGCGTTCACCAACCGACGCGGGTAGACGATGCCAACCTGATCATTCCGACAAAGACGTCTGCAGGATATCTCTGGCCGCAAGTCGATGTGGTGGGCAATGCGTATGTCCCCGGTGTCTGCGATCAAACCGATCCAAATGCTATCAAGGTCGACGGACCGACATGTATGCCGCCAACTCCCATCAATCCAAAATTCGGATCGATTCGCGGAATGTTTTACAACGGACACTCGGCATATGACGCGCTTGAGACGCAAATTGCCAAGCGCATGAGCCGCGGTTTTCAATTGCAGGGCACGTTTACGTGGAGTCACAGCATCGATACAAGTTCCGCATCGGTTGCAGGGGATACCTTTGCCAATTCGATTTCAAGTCTCGACTGGTTTGACCTGAAGCTGAGCCGCGGCCCGTCTGACTTCAACGTCGGGCGAACCGTTGTAGTGAACGGCACGTGGGATGTACCGACTCCAAAATTCAACAAGTTTGCCGAATATGCATTGGGAGGCTGGGAGCTTGGGTTGATCTTCACGGCGAGCGATGGCGTCCCGTTCACTCCAACGTGGGGAACCGGATCGGATCCAGCAAACACACTTAGCGGCGATGATTGGGCCTACGTGAATCGCTTGGGAGGGCCGGGATGTAGGACGTTGACTAATCCTGGGAATGTGAACAACTACATCAAGAAAAACTGCTTTCAGGTCCCTGTGGCACCGAACCTAGCCTTTTGGCAGGCTAACTGTGACCCTGCTCCGCCAGCATACGGGGGTCCGCTGCCAGCCGGCGACTTGCGATGTTTCAACCTGCGAGGAAACGCGGGGCGTAATGTGTTGACCGGACCAGGGCTCACATCACTTGATTTTTCACTGTTCAAAAATAATTACATTAAGAGCATCTCAGAGAAATTCAATCTTCAATTTCGCGCTGAGATTTTTAACGTTCTCAATCACCCTAATTTTGCTCCGCCGACAACTCCGGTAAACACCGACATTTTTGACGCAACGGGTACCTTATCGCAAGGCGTCGGGCAACTTACGCGAACCACAACCACTTCACGAGAAATCCAGTTCGCGCTCAAAGTAATTTTTTAAATAGTTCCCAGGTGACTGTGCATAAAAATCGATGCCGTGAAGTGAGCGCCGGGCGGCTCACGCTGGGAATGAGCCGGCGGGACTGGCTAAGGTACGCCGCAGTCTTTTCGGCGGCGGCTGCAATTCCGCGGATGACTTGGGGCTTGATGCAGGATTCCACGCCGGTTGGCGGAACGGGATCTGCTTCAGCAATCAGTCCGGTGATGGAGAAACTCAGCTCGTATATGGCTGAGGCTCGCAACCGCGAGTTGCCCGAAGCGGTGGCGCGCGAAACGGCTCACCACATTCTCGATACGTTTGCGGCAATGATCTCCGGCTCGGAATTGAAGCCGGGAAAGTTGGCTCTGGAGTTCGCTCGCAGCTACGGCGGTGAAAAAATCGCTACCGTGGTCGCGTCCGATATTGTCTGCGGACCCATCGAGGCGGCGCTTGCCAATGGCCAACTGGCGCACTCCGATGAGACTGATGATGACTTCACGACAGGGGGAGCGCATCCGGGGTGCGCGCTCGTGCCCGCAGCGCTTGCTTGTGGCGAGCAATTTGGCATTAGCGGCGTGCATTTCATGAGAGCGGTGGCGCTTGGCTACGACATCGCCTTCCGGGCAATGAAGACAGTCGGCGTCGCCATGAAAGAGACGCATCCGCTGGTGGGCACGATGGGCGCAACCGCTGCGGGTGGGTGCGCCGCGAGTCTCAATGCACAGCAAATGCGTTGGCTGTTCGACTATGCAGCGCAACAGGCGGGAGCAGGAATCGGATCGTGGCGTCGCGATACGGAGCACATCGAAAAAGCGTTTGTTTTTGGCGGGATGGGCGCGCGCAACGGAACAAACTCCGCTCTAGTCGTCCACGCGGGATGGACTGGGGCAAACGATGTGCTCTCTGGTCCAAACAACTTTATAGAGTCGTATAACGCCAAGGCCGATGCGGCTGGAATGATTGATGGCTTGGGCGAGACTTACGGAGTGCTGAAGACGACGCTGAAAAAGTGGACGACTGGCGGTCCAATTCAGGCGCCCCTCGATGCACTTGAAAATATTCGCAAGAAGCATCCCTTCGACGCGGACCAGGTGAAGCAAGTCGCCGTTCGAGCGGCTTCCAGCGCGGCTTACACCGTCAACAACCGCGACATGCCCGACATCTGTCTGCAGCATCTTGTTGCCATCATGCTGCTCGATAAGACAGTGTCGTTCCGCGCGGCGCACGATAAGCCGCGCATGCAAGATGCGGCGGTGCAGCGTCAGCGCGCCAAAGTGCAACTCGTTCCTGATGCGGAACTTGAAAAGCTGATTCCGGCGCGTGTGGCGATTGTTGAGGTTACTTTGAATGACGGCACCGTGCTTTCGGACCGCGTGGAACGTGTGCGCGGAACGCCGGAGAATCCGATGACTCGCGAAGAGGTCGTTGCAAAGGCGCGCGAGTTGATAAACCCAGTCCTTGGTGAAGCCGCGTGCTCCACTTTAGTTGAGCGAGTGCTGACTCTTGATAAAGTAAAGAACATCCGGGAACTGCGCCCCTTATTGCAACGCAGTATGGCGGCAAAGTGATGGGAGCGTCGGGAGCGGAAAAGCTGCTGAGAGTGGCGGTTGCGCTCGGAGTGATTGCGCTGGCGCCGATGTCGAGCGTTCGGCCGCCATCCGTTCACGCAGCAAATGCGGCTCCTGATTCCGAACTCAGTTACGATTTTTTCAAGAGTAAAGTTCAGCCGATTTTTCTCAAGGAGCGTCCCGGACACGCGCGCTGCTACAGTTGTCACATTCTCTCTAACCGAATCCTGCGGCTGGAACCGCTTTCGCCGAAAAGCGCTGACTGGAACGACGAGCAATCGCATAAGAATTTTCAGACGGTTCAGGAGCTTGTAAATCGCGAAGATCCAGCGTCCAGCAAGTTTTTGCTTCATCCTCTCGCGCCTGAAGCGGGCGGCGATCCATTTCATTCAGGAGGCAGGCAGTTTGCCTCGCAGAATGATCCTGACTGGCGAGCCATGGCGGAGTGGGTGCACGCCATCGGCGGCGATAGCATATCCGGATCGAATGCCGAGCCACTCACCCGAATTTACGTGACTAACAGCGCTGGCGACACGATCGATGCGATCGATCCCGCGACCAACAAGGTTGTACAGGTCATTCACGGCATCGAATTGCCGCACGGCGTCGTTTTTTCTAATGATGGTGCGCGCATCTATGTGAGCAACGAATCCGAGAGCGTAGTCGACGTTGTCGATCGAAAGAGTGGAGAAGTCGTAAACAAAGTGCCGCTCAGCGGACACCCAAACAACCTCGCGATTACGAAGAACGGAGATCGCGTTGTGGTTGGCATTCGAGAGAAATCAGGCGCGCTCGACGTTATCGATACTGCATCTTTGAAAAACGTGAAGAGCATTCCGGTCGATGGTCCTGTCCACAATGTCTTTATTACGCCGGACGGCAAATACGCGGTGAGCGGTTCGCTCGAAAGCAGCATCATGAGTGTGGTTGATCTGCAGAGCCAGCTCATGGTGTGGACGGTGAAATTTGATCATCCGGTGCGGCCCATTACCTTCGACACGAACGCGGATGGCTCAACCAGAAGAATTTTCGTTCAGCTATCGGCAGTGCACGGATTCGCGATTGTTGATTTTGCGAAACGCTCTGAAATTGCACGAATCAAATTACCGGATCAACCCGGCGGCTTCGGCCGTGCCGAAGGGCGGGCGGGAACCCCGTCGCACGGAATTTCAGTCGCTCCTGATGGAAAGACGTTGTGGGTTAACAGCACGCTAGCGAACTCGATCTTTGAGTATGCGCTCCCCGATTTAAATCTCGTCGGCCACGTCGAATTGCCCGTGGCTCACCCCGTGAACCACGCGCCCACAGGGGCGATTCCCGATTGGATCGCATTCACGCCCGACAGCAAATTTGTGTACGTTGCGGATTCGGCTTTGCGAATGGTTTCCGTGATTGACGCTCAGAACCTGAAAATGGTCACCCAAATTCCGGTCGGCGAAGTGCCGAAGCGGATGAATACGCTTGTCATCCGGTAAAGAAGATCAACGACGATGGTCGGACGCCAACTTCAAACCGTTTGAAACGTCGCGAATTCTTTTTAATGTTTGCTTAATGGGGAATTCATGATCCCTCGCTAACCTGAGTTGTCACGTTTCGAAAAATATAGCCGCCATCATGAATCTGATTTTCAATTTGGAGGAAATTGTGAATAAGTTGAAATTGAAGTTGTTGTTCGTAGTTTGTCTAACCTTGGTGAGCGGTGTCTGGGCGCAACAGAAGCCAGTCCTCAAACTCACGGCCACCACGCCGCTGCCAGAACTTAAAGATGGCGACTTTGACCACCTGACGCCCGATGTTGAAGGCAACCGGTTGTTTGTGACGGCAGAAGAAAATTCCAAAGTGTTGGTCATTGATCTGAAAACGAACCAGGTCATCCATACCATCACCGACGTAAAAGCCCCGCACTCACTCTTGTATCGTGGCGACCTCAAAAAACTTTTTGTCGTCGACAGCGACCTGGGCGAAGTCAAGGTATATGACACCGATTCTTACAAAGCGACCGGCAGCATCAAGGTCAAAGAAGGTGCGGACGCATCGGCCTATGATCCCTCGACCAAATATTTGTATGTAGTGAATGGTGGCAAGGATGCCAAATTGCCGAACGCGTACATCACTGTTGTCGACACCACCAGCGGCAAGACAGCGGGCGAAATCACAATCGACTCGAATGATGTGGAAGGCATGGCGATTGAACAGTCTGGCTCGCGCATCTATGTAGTGGTCCGCGGCAAGAATGCGGTAGAAGTATTTGATCGCAAGAAGCTATCTTTGGAGGCGACATGGCCGCTCGGAGACGCGGGCAAGAAGCCTACCGCGATTGCGTTTAACGAAGACGATCATCGCCTGTTCGTCGGGCCAAGAGATCCAGGCAAGTTAGTTGTCATCGACACCACTTCCGGCAAAGTTGTGACTAGCATGCCGGCGGCTGCGATGGTTGACGACATGGCGTGGGATGCAAAGCGCAAGCGTGTGATTTTCGCCGGAACAATGTTCACCGACGTGTTCCAACAGAAGGATCCTGATCACTACCAGCAGATCAGCCACATTTCAACCGCATTTCGTGCCAAGACCGGAGTTTTGGTTCCTGAACTGAACAAGTTCTACCTGGCGGTTCCACATCACGAAAAGCAGTCCGCCGAACTTCGCGTCTATAGCGTCGTCGACTAACCCGAGCCGACATCGATAGAAGTTGCAACATTCAGCGCCAACAACAAAAAGTGGGCGGCCTTTCCTCAAGGAAGGGTCGCCCAGTTTGATTTGCTATGCCAAAGGTCAAAGGTCAAAGGCAGTTTCGCATATGCCTTTGGATGTTACCTGGCCTCTGACGGTACGACTGATACCTCGTCGGCAATCGCCTTGCCCATAATCTCTGTGTTGGCGTTTCCTCCAAGATCTGGCGTCAACGGATCGCGGCGCGCCAGTATTTGGAAAATGGCTTCTTCAACCGCTCGTGCTGCTTTTGGTTCGCCAAGGTGGTCGAGCATCATGGCGCCGGACCAAATTTGTGCGATAGGATTGGAAATCTTTTTGCCTGCAATGTCGGGAGCGGATCCGTGCACCGGTTCGAACATCGATGGATATTCGCGTTCCGGATTTAAGTTAGCGGCAGGCGCAAGCCCCATCGAGCCAACAACAGCAGCTCCCAGGTCGGACAGAATATCTCCGAAGAGGTTGGACCCGACTACAACATCAAATCTGTCAGGCCGGCTGACGAAGTGTGCGCTCAAAATGTCGATGTGATATTGATCTGTTTTCACATCGGGATATTTCTTCGAGACTTCCGCAAAACGCTCGTCCCAGAAAGGCATGGTGTGGATAATGCCGTTCGACTTGGTCGCCGACGTAACATGCTTCTTGCGAGTCCTAGCCAGTTCGAAAGCGTATTTCATGATGCGGTCGCAACCCCGGCGGGTGAAAACACTTTCCTGAATTGCCATCTCGTGATCGGTGCCCTTGTGGAGCCTGCCGCCGATTTCCGAATATTCGCCCTCGCTGTTTTCACGCACCAGGCAAAAATCGATCTCTCCAGCTTTGCGATTAGCGAGTGGAGTAGTCACTCCCTCGAGAAGCCGCACGGGACGCAGATTCACGTATTGCTGAAAGGCGCGGCGAATTGGAATCAAGAGTCCCCACAGGGAGATGTGATCGGGAACTCCCGGATATCCGACCGCTCCGAGAAAAATCGCGTCGAAGGGACGCAGTTGATCGAGCCCATCTTCGGGCATCATCCGCCCAGTATTAGCGTAGGTCTGACAGCTCCAGTCGAAATTCTGCCAGGTGAACGAAATGTCGAAGCGGCGAGCTACCGCCTCCAGCACACGAATGCCTTCCGGGACTACTTCATGGCCAATGCCGTCGCCTTCAATGACTGCTATTTTGTATTTTTTCAAATGCCCTCATTTCGCGATCTGTTTTTGACTAAGGCCGCGCTTGCTGCTTAAGTTCGTTTTGAATTTCTCCACTTGTCGGATGAACCCAGGGCGTTGATGCGGTCGCCCGTGATGAGTACCACCTCATAGTTTATTAGTCTTCACAATTGGTGTCGAACAATTTCCCGGCGCGGATTGCCATAGAACGGTCGGGAGAGGGAGCAGATGAGCTTTCGAAGAGGGCTGGGAGAAACTGGCAAGGCTCGCCCGCGAATACGAGCGTCGCACCCGCAATATTTTTCTTACTCAATAGCGGCTTAGTCAATGGCGGTTGACTCATGGCGAGTTACTCATAGCGGCTTCCAATGCTCGTCCGAAAAGATTAAGCGAGGATGAAGGCCAAATGAAACTTTATTCAGACAGCATCCCGGGGTTTAGCGGCATGCGTCAATCGCGGCAGATACCCCCGCCCATTCTGAACAACATTTAATCCTGGCTTTGCGTGCGCTTCATCTGGTCTCGGCAATATACTTGTGACGCGGGTAAATCGATGCGAATCCTGTTAGTCGAAGACGAAGCGAAGGTCTCTGGCTTTGTAGCCCGCGGTCTGATGGCCGAGCGATTTGCCGTCGATGTGATCGCTGATGGTCAAGCAGGTCTTGAGCTAGCGACTACATATAGTTACGACCTGGTAATTCTCGACCTCATGTTGCCGAAGCTGGATGGCACCCAAGTGCTTCGCCGTCTCCGCAGTCAGAATGTCAATGTCCCGATTCTGATTCTTACCGCTCGTGATGCAGTCGCCGACAAGGTTGGTAATTTTGAGGCGGGAGCTGATGATTACCTCACCAAGCCCTTTGCGTTCGCTGAGTTGCTTGCTCGGGTTAAAGCGCTTCTGCGACGTGGGCCTGTAAGCCGCAGCAGCGTAGTTCGCGTCGGAGATCTCGAACTCGATCGACTTTCGCAACAGGTAAGACGAGGCGGCAAGCGCATCGATCTGACTTCGAAAGAGTATTCTCTGCTCGAATACCTCATGTCGAATGCCGGCAGAGTGTTATCGCGCACGATGATTATCGAGCATGTCTGGGACCAGAGCTTCGACGGCATCACCAACATCGTTGACGTCTACGTTCGCCACTTGCGAAGCAAAGTAGATGATCCTTTCGAGCAAAAATTGATTCATACGGTGCGCGGCGTCGGCTACAGTATCGGCCAAGGAGCGCATTCGTGAATTTTCGATCACTGCGTTTTCGTATCACCGCCTGGTATGCGGGACTTCTCGCCGGCGCGCTGCTAATTTTTGGTATCTCTGTCTACCTGGGTTTAGAGCGCTATCTGTATGGCGATCTGCAAAGGTCATTGGGCCGAGACTGCCGCACCATCGCCAACCAGTTGCTTTCGCAGCGTCCCTTTAAACGCCCGGATTGGCTCAATACAGAAATTGAGGAAGCGTATTCCCCCGAGCTCAACAACCACTTCATTCGCGTGATCCAGGATGGAGTGGGCGTGGTTTACCTTTCTAGCCCCCCGAAAGACGGGACCTTCGATCCGGCGCAGGTACCTTTGCCCATTGGCGATGAGAAAAACGGCGCAAGAAAAGCGTCGTTGAGTACAGGGCGATTGCTCGTCGATACCGTGCAGTACGCGGCAAAAGATGGGGCCAGGTTCACGGTAGAGAGTGGAGTTCTATACCGCCAGGTAGAAGTCGTTCTGCACGGTTTGCTTGTGACTTTCGCGGTCTACATGCCCTTCATCATTTCGCTGGCGATTGTCAGCGGCTACTGGCTGATGAGGCGATCGCTGCAACCAGTCGACGAAATTACGGAGAGGGCGGAAGGCATCACCTCTACAAACTTGAGCGAGCGTCTCCCTGTGATTCGAACCGGGGATGAATTAGAGCGGCTATCGAAAGCATTGAATCACATGATCGAACGTTTGGACGGCGCGTTCCAGCACGTGCATCGCTTTTCCGCCGATGCCTCCCACGAGCTCCGAACCCCGTTGACAATCCTCCAATTGGAGTTGGAAGGAATCGCTCAGAACAACCTTCTTACCTCTTCTTTAGCCGACCAGATCGGCAGCGCCCTCGAAGAGACTCATCGCATGTCGCATATTGTTGAGAATCTTCTGGTGATATCACGCTTCGATGCGGGCGAGGCGAAAATGAACCTATCCCGCCTCGACCTCGGGACACTGGCAGCTTCTACGGCGGAGCAAATGCGGTTGCTTGCCGACGAGAAGGGAATTCTGTTTCGCACCAGTGTTACTGGAAATGTTTATGTTGAGGGCGACAGGCCGAGGCTGCAGCAAGTGATCGTCAACCTCGTTGCTAACGCCGTCAATTACACTCCGGAAGCGGGAGAAGTAGAAGTGATCGTTCGCAGCAATGGGCGCAAGGCGTTGCTGGAGGTGGCTGACACCGGCGTAGGTATTTCAGATGAAGCTCTGCCGCACGTTTTTGAGCGTTTTTACAGGGCGGATAAAGCGCGGTCACGTGATTCTGGAGGCGCCGGACTTGGACTTGCCATTGTGAAAGCGATTTGCACCGCGCATGGCGCAGAAATTAGAGTTTCAAGTCATGAAGGCCGGGGAAGCCGCTTCACCGTAGAACTACCGCTTGCACGCGTGACTGAAAATACGCTCGACCAGTCCGCGTTAAGAACTCACTAACTCTGAATGCAATTTTATCCATTGTTCAGGGCACTTTAATGTGCTGCGCGTAACCCTACTTATGACCAGAACAAAGGAATGCGCGGCGGCGATCGGTGAGAATAAAAATGCTGATTAACATCCACAAATCGCGAAGATGCTGCCACCCGCTGTGGACGTCTCATCCTGCCGCGTTGCTGCTCTTGCTCAGCTTCTTTATATTTTCGGCCTCGCTTGATGCGCAAACAAGCGACCCGGCTGCGAGCGCGCAAGAGCTGACGAGCCAGTCCGGAACTCCGGCCGCCTCTCCGGCGGGTTCGCCAACGTCGATCACGTTTGCCGACGCGCTCAAGCGCGCGCGGGCCGTCAACCCTCAGGCGCAAGCCGCGCTGACGGCGTTAGGAGTAGCCCATCAGGATTTGGTGCAGAGCCGCGCTGCCTTGTTACCCAACGTCAACTACAACATGCAGTTTATATATACGCAGTCCAATTCGCCGATAAACCATAATCCGACTTTTATCGCGAACAATGGCGTGCATGAATATATCGCGCAAGGGAACGTGCACCAGAACCTATCGCTGCAAACCTTTGCGGATTACAGCCGGGCTTCAGCCGCTCAAGCGGTGGCGCGCGCGCGTGCTGAAATCGCATTACGCGGCCTGACAGTTACAGTGGCGCAGTCTTATTACGGATATCTCGCGGCGCAGCGAAAATTTACCACCTCGCAGCGAGCGAACGCCGAGGCCCAGCGCTTTCTCGACATTACGACCAAACTCGAAAACGGCGGCGAAGTGGCGCATTCCGATGTCATAAAGGCTCAACTTCAAGCCCGCCAGCAACAACGGGATTTGCAAGAAGCGCAACTTGCATTGAATAGAGTTCGCCTCGATCTTGCGGTTTTGATGTTCAAAGATTTCAACGAAAACTTCACGGTTGCCGATGAATTCGCGACGCCTCCCGACCCTTTGCCGACAATAGAAGAGGTGTCGGCTGAGGGAGCGCGCAACAATCCCGAAATACGCGCCGCGCAAGCCGCTCTACGGCAGGCGGGGCATGAAGTTGTCGGAGCCTGGGGCGGGGCGTTGCCTTCAATAACCCTCGACTACTGGTATGGCATCGACGCTAACCAGTTTGCTGTTCGAAGCCCCGATCACACGAACAACCTCGGCAGTTCGGCGGCCGCGTCTCTACAGTTGCCTATCTGGAATTGGGGAGCGAACTTCAGCAAGATCAAGCAGGCGAACCTGCAAAAAAAGCAGGCGGTGGTTGAGCTGAGCGCGGCGCAACGCACTTTGCTTGCGGACTTGCGTTCCTTTTACGACGAAGCTCAAGCAGCGCGGTCTGAATTGGATTTGTTGAACCAGTCCGTCCAACTTGCGAGCGATAGCCTGCGGCTTACCACGTTGCGATATCAGTCGGGCGAGGCGACAGTTCTTGAAGTCGTGGATGCGCAGAATACTCTTACACTGGCCACGAACGCTTACGACGACGGGCAAGTGCGGCTTCGTATCGCACTTGCGAACCTGCAAACTCTGACGGGCAGGCCATGAGCGAAGCAGACTTTGAAGCGGGGGCAGCAGGAGCCAGAGAGATTAACGAGAACTGGAAGATTGTTAAAACAATGAATACTGAAAACTTTTCAAGCCGTGGTGAATTCACGAAAAGCCCAAAAGAATCTCGTTGGATCCGGATTCCAGCTTCGATTTGCATAGGCGCCGCGATTGCGATTTTCTCTACCGCTTGCTCAAAAGAAAAGCCGGAAGAAATACTCGTCACCGTGACTGCGGCTAAGGTCAAGACTGCTGACATGGAAAAAGTCGTCGAGGCCGATGCCGTGTTGTACCCCTTGCAGCAGGCTGCGATCGTACCTAAGATCACCGCCCCAGTGAAGCAATTTTATGTAAAGCGAGGGGCCAAAGTTCGTAAAGGTCAATTGCTGGCGACACTCGAGAACAAGGATTTAGCGGCCGCCAAGGAAGACAGCAAGGGTGTCTTCCAGCAGGCCGAGGCGCAGTACGTGACAAGCACCTCCGCTGGGCTCCCGGAAGAAATTCAGAAGGCCACCGCAGACGAGCAAAACTCCAGGGAACAATACGAGGCGCAGAAGAAGCTTTATGAATCGCGGCAGGAATTATTTAAACAAGGAGCTTTGCCGCGAAAGGATTTGGATCAGGCTGCCGTAGCCCTCACGCAAGCACGCACGCAAGACGAAATCGCGAAACGGCATCTCCAATCTTTGAACTCGATCGTCAAGCAGCAAACGTTGAAGGGATACGAGGGGCAGTTGTCTTCCGCGAAAGGTAAGTACATGGGCGCGGAGGCGCAGTATAGCTATTCCGAAATCCGCAGCCCTATCGATGGCGTGGTGACCGACCGACCGCTTTATCCCGGAGAAATGCCCGCGGCAGGCACGCCGCTCATAACCGTGATGGATGTATCGAGCGTGACGGCGCGTGCGCATATTCCGCAAAAAGAGGCTGCGCTGCTGAAGGTAGGGGACGCGGCCTCGATTGAAGTTCCCGGACTTGAGAAGCCAGCCGAGGGAAAAGTCACGCTAGTGAGCCCGGCGCTTGACCCCAATAGCACCACGGTTGAAGTGTGGGTGCAGGCCAAGAACGCAAAGCTGCAGCTCAAACCTGGGAGCAGCGTGCGAATTTCTGCCGTGTCTGAAACCGTCAAGGACGCTCTGCAACTCCCGGCGGCCGCTGTTTTGACCGCTGCCGATGGCGCTACGACTGTCATGGTGATCGGGCCTGATCAAAAGGCACATCAGACCGCCGTAAAGACTGGAATTAAACAGGAAGATAATATTCAGATCGTAGAAGGGCTGAAGCAAGGCCAGAGCGTGGTGCTCCGCGGGGCTTATGGTCTCCCAGACAACACCAGGGTTGCTTTGGAAGAAGAGAAGAAAGAAGGAGACAAAGAGGGCGACAAGGCAGACGACAAAGCTAAGCCAGACGAAAAAGACAAGAGCGGTAAGAACGGAAACAAACCAGCGGCCGGCGAAAAGCCGGACGCGAAGGCCGAAAAAGGGGATAAAGATTAAGTGATCTCCAACGGCAGCAATTCTTCACCTTACTGGTTTGCGCGCATGTCGCGGTCGGTGATCTTCTTGACCGTTACGCTAGCACTTGTCGGCGGGTATCTGGCTTTCACTGTTCCCGTCTCAGTTTTCCCGGCTACAAATTTTCCTCGGATCCTGATCAGCGTCGATAACGGCGTGATGCCCATCGATCAGATGATGGTCACCATTACGCGCCCTCTCGAAGAAGCGGTCAATAGTGTGCCCGGGCTGCAAAATGTGCGCTCTATAACCAGCCGCGGATCGGCGGAAATAGATCTCTTCTTCGATTGGAACGTCGATACTTTTCAGACGCTGCAATACGTGAACGCAGCGCTCTCGCGCGTCCAGACCGAGCTTCCCTCCACCGCAAAGATCGAAGCGCACCGCATGACGTTTGCCAGCTTCCCGATCATGGGTTACAGCCTGACCTCCGACACAATAGCGCCCACGAAACTGTGGGAGATGGCGACCTACGACATTAAGCCGCGACTGAACCGGCTGGAAGGAGTTTCCACCGTCGTCATACAAGGTGGGCAGGAGCCCGAGTTTCACATCATTCCTCAGCCCTCGAAGCTGCTGGTGGCGGGGATCACGATCCCTGACATCATGGAAGCAGTCCGCCGCACGAACCTGATCGATTCTCCCGGCCTGCTCGAAGAGAATCACCAACTGGTGCTCGGCCTCATCAATGGCCAGGTGCACACCCCGGAAGAGATCGCAAACGTCGTAGTCAAGACAACCACCGCGGGCGTTCCGGTTCGCGTAGGAGACGTGGCTGCTATCACGGAAGCTGTCAAGCCCGTCTATACCATCGTCACCGCCAACGGCAAGCCTTCGTTGCTCCTCAACATCAACCGGCAACCGGACAGCAACACGGTGCAAGTGGCAGATGAAATCCACGCAGAAATAGACCGCATCAGGCGCGGCTTGCCGCGCGGCGTCACAGTGCAGCCTTTTTACGATCAGTCCATCATCGTGCATCAGTCAATTGCCAGCGTACGAGATGCAATTTTGATTGGATTGCTGCTGGCTTCGATCATTCTCGTGTTGTTCCTGCGCGATTGGGGGACTTCGATTGTCGCGGGCCTGGTAATTCCAGTCACAATCGCTGTGACTTTCATCGCGTTGAAATTGCTCGGGCAGAGTTTTAACCTCATGACGCTGGGCGGCTTGGCTGCCGCGGTTGGCTTGGTGATCGACGATGCAATCGTGGTGGTCGAAAACATTGTTCTGCATCGCGACGCCGGGAAAGATCGTCTTCAGGCGATTCAAAGTGCCCTCGCGGAAATCACGAAGCCGCTTATCGGATCGACCATCACGCCGGTTGTCGTTTTTCTTCCGTTGATCTCGATTGTCGGAGTGACCGGAACATTTTTCCGCGCACTCGCGGTGACCATGGCAGTCTCCTTGTTCACCTCCCTGGCATTGGCCCTTACCTGGACTCCCACCCTGAGCCAGTTTCTCATCAAGAAGACGCGGCACGGCAACGTTGCCGCTGTTCCAGACAAGCCCTTATCCGAACGCGATGAGATGACACGTTTGCTCGCGGCCGAAGAGGCTTCGGTCGGCGGCTTCTTCCTGAACGTTATCAACTTTCACCAGAAGTGGCTTCGTCGCGCCCTGCAGCATCCCAGAACGCTTGCCATCTTGAGCCTCGCACTTATCGTTCTCTCTTATGTCGGATACCGTTTCCTGGGGTCGGATTTGCTTCCGGAGATGGACGAAG
>JANYKL010000115.1 GCA_025361625.1 Acidobacteriaceae bacterium | reverse complement strand
TCCCGGCTTGCTCACTTCCGGTCAAGGTGGCGGCGACCACTCGCGGGTCGTTGAGAATGCCGTCCACTGGGCCGCTCCCGATGAGAAGTGTCTGAAAGACGCCCTCGGGAAATCCGGCGCGGCGAACGATATCTTCAATCTTCAGCGCGCACTGCGGCACGTTCGAGGCATGCTTCAACAGGCCAACATTGCCGGCCATGAGCGCGGGCGCTACGAAACGAAATACCTGCCAGAACGGGAAATTCCATGGCATGATGGCGAGAATTGGACCGATGGGTAAATAGCGAATGAAGCTTCGCCTGGCGCCGGTTTCGATGACTTCATCGGCAAGAAACTTCTCGGCGTTCTCCGCGTAGAAACGGCAACCGGTGGCGCACTTCAGGGCCTCCCCGACGGCCGCCTTCAAAGGCTTACCCATTTCGAGCGTCATTAATCGCGCGCATTCATCTTTTTCAGCTTCGAGAATCTCGGCGGCGCGAATCATCTTTTGCGCGCGATCGGCAAAGGTTGTCTTTCTGTGTTTACGAAAGGCCATAGCTGCGAGTTCTATCTTCTCTTCCAATTGCGCGTCGGTAAGAGGCTCGAAGGTCTTGACGGTTTCGCCAGTCGTAGGATTGATAGTTGCGATTGCCATGTTGCTCGATTTCTCCTGCAAGGATTGCCCCGGCCCCAAAACGGCCTCACTTCAGAAACGGCTTTGCCGAAGGAAGCTGTCTTGTGGTCGAACCACGATACTACTTGACGGGTAGGCCACGTCAAGGCTATATATTCACATCAACCCTTACTCTTTTTTTGCTTGCATTCAAACTTGGAAGCGATCGCAAACTTCTCGACCAATCTGCTCAACCCTCGTCACGAGGCTTTGGAGGTCGTAATGCATTCTCCGTTGAATGGCATTCGGATTTTTACTGTTGTTCTGTCGCTTGCGCTTCTCTGCCTGCCGTCCTTCTCACAGACTACAACTGGACGAATTTTGGGAACGGTCACGGACCAATCCGGTGCCGGCGTAGCGGGGGCTACGGTTGTGGTCACGGATACCCAACGTGGCACAAAGCGAAGCGTAGTGTCGGATGCTTCCGGGGATTACGCCGCGACCGAGCTCGAGCCTGGCGTGTATAACGTCGATGCCGAAGCCAAGGGATTCAAGAAAGTAGAGCGGCCAAACATCACGGTCGAGGTCGCACAGGATCTGCGTGTCGATGTCTCTCTTCCGGCGGGTCAAGTTTCGGAGACGGTAGTTGTTACCGACGAGGTGCCGCTTGTGAACAGCACCTCCGCCACGCTTGGCGGAACCTTAAGCAACGCCGAAATCAACGACCTGCCGTTGAATGGACGCAATTACGAGAACCTGCTTCAGTTGCGGCCCGGAGTCGTCCGCTATCCGGGCGGCGGATTTTCAACCACGAGCACGAATGGCCTGCGCGCGGAAGATAACTCCTACTTCATCGAAGGGCTCTTTAATAGCGAGCCTTACTCCGGCCAAGCCATCGTCAACGGTGCCGGAATCGCGGGCGATTCAGCCACCATCCTCCCAATCGATTCGATTCAGGAATTCAACATTGAGGAATTGGCTCCAGCAGAATTCGGATGGAAGCCGGGCGCCGTCGTCAACGTCGGACTAAAGGCGGGAACCAACCAGATTCATGGAACCGCCTTTGCCTTTGGGCGCGACGGCGCGATGGACGCGCGAAATTATTTCAACACTGTTCCGAACGCGAAACTGCCGAGAACGCTTGAGCAATACGGTGGCAGTGTCGGCGGCCCGATCAAGAAAGATAAAATATTTTTCTTTGGCGCCTATGAGAGCCAGATGTATGACGTTGGAAATTCCTTCAACGGTGTGACGAGCCCGTCGATGGTAGCGCTGCCGGCGCCGCCGTCGGGTAGCAACTGCTTGTTTGTTGCCGGCGATTGCGCAAACAGCATTCCAGACGTGATTGCCGACCTGCAGGCGGGGGGAGTTACGGTCAGCCCCGCAAGCCTGAACATCGCCGGTTGTTCGGTGACTGGCGGAGCTGTCGCCTGTAACGGCACCGGCTTCCCGACCAATAACTCGCAGGGAATCAACGTCACAAACGGCTTTTTGAACGACGTCAAGGTTTATAACCTGGTGACGAAAGTCGACGCGAACCTGGCACAGAACAGCCGCCTCAGCGTGATGTATTTCTTTGGCAATAACACGGGCACGGTCGAAGACTTTCCGGAATACCAATCGAAATGGCGTTCTGACATTCACACCCGTGCTCAAGTCATAGGTGGAAACTGGGTCTGGACGCCTGGTCCGCGGTGGGTCAACGAAGCGCGAGTCGGATATAACCGCTTATATCAACCAACGCTACCGGGTGATCTCAATACGCCGGCGTCAAGCTTTGGTCTGAATACGGGCGTTTCTGGCCCGTTTACCGGCGGCCTTCCGCGAATTGGATTTGGCGGTTATTACTTCCCTGGCTTGGGAGGATTCAAGTGGCCGAAGTTTCAAGGCCCCGATACCATAACGCAGTTCGTAGATCACATCTCGTACACGGCGGGAAAACATTCGATCAAGTTTGGCGGCGAGTTACATCGTAATCATGTGACCAACTCCGCTCGTGGCAACTCGCGCGGCAGCATTACATTCCTCGGCGGAGTCCTGAGTGGAGTCCTGGCGGCGGGCAATTCCACCCCGCTTGAAGACTTCTTTGCTGGGCTCCCGTTCAAATCTTCTGTTGAGGTCGGAGACCCCACTTTGCATTTACACAACTGGGCCTACTCGCTATTCGCTCAAGATGATTGGCGAGCCACGAAGAGGCTGACGTTAAATTTTGGACTTCGTTACGAGTACAGCAGCGTCGTGCAGGAACAGAACAACAAGCTCGGAAATTTCGATCCGAACGTGGGGCTGGTACAAGTCGGAAAGCAACTTAAGAACGTGTACAACCCGGATCACAAGGATATCGGTCCGCGCTTCGGCTTTGCCTGGGACGCCACCGGGAGCGGCAAGACGGTAGTTCGCGGTGGGGCTGGTCTCACCTACGAATCGGTGAATTGGCAATCGTTTATCGCCTTCAACAACGCATTTGGTTTAGGTAGCGTCCCGACCGCGGCCATTATTGATGCGGCGGGAAATACGTCTGGCGGAACCATCAGCACCGGCAACGTAACGATCAAGAATTTTCTGAACCCCGTGCCATGGGACATCGGCCCGCTCTATGGCAATGTCGATACCAGCCCCATCAATTGCTTCGACAGTCCGTGCCCGATCATGACAGTCGACCGCAACCTCAAAACTCCTTATGTTTGGAACTGGAGCTTGAGCGTTCAACACGCATTCTCCCCTCATTTGTCATTGGAGCTAGCCTACGTCGGCAATCACGGTTCGAGGCTGACCGGCATTCGCGACATCAACCAGCCGCCGGTCGGCTCGGGATGGCCCGCCGCAAGTGTCGCTGCATGCGTGGCATCCAAGTACACCGACCCTACTTTCTGCGCACCTGACAGCACCGGACTGGAAGAGGCGAATCAGCCATTCAACGCGAAGTTCCCTTACTTGAGCAATATTTTCCAGATGGCGAACATTTACCGCTCAAACTACAACGGGCTTCAGGCGACGTTGAACTCAAGAAACTTTCACGGCCTGAGCATGGTAGCCGGCTACACCTACTCTCACTCTCTGGATGACGTGGGCGCGAACTGGGATTTTGGTTATGGCTCAGGACTGCCGCAAGACGCGCATAATACAGGCGCCGAATACGCCAACAGCGATTTCGATGTGCGTCATCGCCTGACCGTCTCGTTTACGTATGCCATCCCCGGAACCAAGGGCTACGGGCAAGCGTTTGAAGGATGGGAACTGAATTCGATCGTCACCCTGCAGAGTCCCCAGCATTGGGGACCGATCGACCTGGGGACGGACGCGGCGGGAGTGGGTCCACTTCCGGTAAGTCCTCCGGCGAATAGCCCGGTCCGTTGGAATTTCTTCGGCAATCCCAACGACTTTAAATCTTCCCCGACCGGTTTTCTTCTTGTCCCAGGCAATCACGTTCAGGGCAATCCAACTGACAACGCCGCTTGCAATGCGCGGGCTCTTGCTCTGGACAACGGTGACACGGCTGGACCGGCGAGCACGGCACTCAATCTGTTTGGGTGCTATGCCCAGGGCAATTCGGTCATGATTCCGCCGGCGCTCGGAAGCTTCGGCAATATGAGCCGCAACATGTTCCCTGACACGGGATTTCGCAACGTAGATTTTTCGGTCGCCAAGAACTTCCATTTCGGCGAGCGCTTTCGCGCCCAGTTCCGGGCAGAGTTCTTCAATATCTTCAATCATCCCAACTTCGCGAACCCTTACGGCGGGCAGAACGGATTCGGGTTTAACGATCCCTCAGTGCAGCCCTTCGGTTGCGGATGCGCGACTCCGGACGTCGCGGCCGCCAACCCAGTGATCGGTTCCGGTGGAAGCCGGGCCGTGCAACTTGGGCTGAAATTAATTTTCTAGAGGAATTTTTCCCTTGAATAGGGCCGGATCACGATCCGGCCTTATTTTTTCCCACCGAAAGGAAATTTAAGCGTGGCTAAAAGAAAATCAAGCGCTGCTAAAGAATTAACTTTTCATTCTGGTCCAAGTGCTCGACATACCATGGCAGTGGTTCAAGGTTCGCTGACACGGGCGACAATTTTTTTTATCGTGCTCGTGTTCGCTGCTCTCCCATCTTTCTCGCAAACGCAACCAGAGCGCACGGAACGAACGATTGAAGAGATCAAGGCCGAGTCCGTTCGGCGCGCACAAGTGGGGCAGTACCCGCTGATCGGACTTGACCCTGCCGATATTTCGGAGGCGGTCAAGTCGATTCACACCAAAGACAAAGACGAATGGGCTGCGGCTTTCATGGGCGTTGCCGACCGCTACATGAATGAAGCGAAGTCGCTCGAGAAGAGCGATCATACGAAGGCCAATGCGGATTACATTCGCGCCTGGAGGCTTTACTCTTTCGGACGCTGGCCAATTCCCGCTTCAGCTGGGAAGCAGCGGTCTTACGAGAAGGCTATCGAGGCGTTTCTGGCACACGCAAAGTTTTTTGATCCCCCGCTTGAGATCGTAAGAATTCCTTTCGAAGGAAAAGAAATTATTGGCTATCTCCGGTTGCCGAAAAATGCGAAGGGTCCGGTGCCGCTCGTTCTGGCGGTGAATGGTCTGGATAGCCGCAAAGAAGATCTAACCGAGAGCTTCAGCGCCATTCTTCCCTTCGGTATTGCATATCTCGCCGTCGACGGGCCAGGCACGGGGCAGAATCCGATCAAGGTCAGCGTAAATGGCGAGCGCGTGCTGTCGAAGGTTTTGGATTACATCGCGACGCGCCCAGAGATCGACAAAAATCGCGTTGCCATGCACGGGGTAAGCTGGGGCGCATATTGGGCGACGAAGATGGCGATCGTTGAACGCGCGCGGCTGAAAGGATGCAGCGCGCAATCGCCGCCGACCAATAAATTTTTTCAAAAAGAATTTCTGAACGATTCGCTGCTCGGCAATCGCGAATATCTTTTCGATCAGGTCCCCGCGCTGATGGCGATCATGGACAGCGTCACAACGGTCGAGCAGATGGCGGTTGAGCTCCCGAAGATTTCGCTTGTGCAACAGGGGCTGTTGGGTAAGCCGATGGCGCCCATGCTGATTCTGGCGGGTGTGAAAGATACCCAGGTTCCAATCGAAGATATTTATTTGCTGATGAATTCGGGAGACGTGCCGAAGACGGCATGGATCAATCCGCAGGGAGGGCATCTTGGCCGGCAGGTGGGAGTTTGGCCGGACCCGCGAATTTTCAAAGAAGTCATTATTCCATGGTTGGTTAAGACGCTGGAAGCTCCGGCAAATTAACAGAGAGTGCGCGACAGGTTACTCCGACGCCGGCCGTCCGATCAAACTCACGCCCATCAGCAATTTCGCTATCGTCTAAGCTGGGCGGTCGTTATAGTGGCTGAGGTCATACCGCAACGATGGACTTTGATCAGCTTGAAATTTTTCTGGAAGTAGCCCGTCTCTCCAGCTTCTCGCGTGCGGCGGAGAAGCGTTTTCGTACCCAGCCGGCCATCTCATCTCAGATTCGGGCGTTAGAGGAAGAGGTAGGGGCTCGTTTGCTCGATCGTTCCGGCGGCAGGGTTTCACTGACGGCTTCGGGCAAATCGTTTTTCAAGTACGCGGAAGAGACGCTCGAGCGCCGCAAAACAATCCTCAACGAAATTGCCGAGACCGAACGCGTGCCGCGCGGAGAGATTGTCGTGGGGGCAAATGAAGGAACCTGCCTCCACATTCTTCCGGAGGTGTTCGCACAATTTAAGCGCGATTATCCGAATGTGGCGGTGAGCATCAAACGATCTGATTACGCACGCATCCTGGAGTCGATTCTTGAGAACATCGTCGATTTCGGGGTCGTCTCGCTGCCAGTCAACGATAACCGGTTGGAAGCGCAAATGATTCATCGAGATGATCTTGTTGTGATCACGCCTCCGCAACATGCACTGTCTACGAAAAAGAGCGTCACTTTGGCGGAAGTGCTTGCTTATCCTCTAGTTTTGCCCAAGCGTGGACATACGCGCGACGCGCTCGATGCCCTCTTTTACGATCATCACTTAAAAGCAAACGTGGCCATGGAGCTCGATTCGAGCGAACTCCTCAAGCGATTCGTCGCTGCTGATGTGGGCGTGGGTTTTATCGCCAGATCAAATATTGAAGAAGACATTCGTGCCAAGGCGCTTGCCGCGATCAAGCTCGAAGACGTGCAAGTGCGGCGCGATCTGGCGATTGTGTTTCGCAAAGATAAATCGTTGAGCCGCGCGGCCAAGGCTTTTATGGATATCGCCATCCGGCAAAAGAATTTCAGTGCTGCCGGAGCCGGAAAGCGGTCAAAGTGAAAGACGGCTTGCGGATCGCGATTTGCTGCTTGTTGCTTCTGACTGTCGCGACGGGGCAGAAAGCTGGATCGAATTCGAAGTTATCCGCGAATTCATCGACGAAGCTTATCGAGTTCAAGGTTTCGGGAACGTCGCGATACAACGATAAAGAAATTCTTGCGGCAACTGGGTTGCAGATCGGGCGGAATGCCAACGAAGCGGACTTCAAGGAAGGGGTTCAGCGCCTGGGCGTTTCGGGGATGTTCGCGAGCGCGGCTTACACTTACTCAATTTCAAACACTGGGACCAAGCTTCAGTTTCAGCTTTCTGAAGTCGAGGCGAATAAGTTGGTTCCGGCGCGCTTTGAGAACTTTGTCTGGTTCAGCGATGACAAACTGGTCGCCGAGGTGGGCAAGAGCGTGCCGCTCTTTAAAGGTTCGCTGCCTCTTACGGGCGACCTTCCTGATCGGGTATCGGAGGCGCTGCGGGCGCTTCTCAGCGAACATCAACTGCCTGGCCGAGTCGATTTTCTGCATTCAACAGAAGCGAATTCTTCGAGCTTGTCGCAGATCGTGTATCGGGTCGAAGAGGTCAGCATTCGAATCGAAAGCGTCGAATTCCCCGGCGCTTCTCCTGAACATACGACGCTTCTGGAGTCGGCTGCCCGCAAGCTGATCGGCGAGGAGTACGGGCGATCGACGTTTGAAGCGACAGCCAAGTTCGACCTTCTGCCCGTGTACTTTCAGCGTGGATATCTAAAAGCACAATTCGGCGAAGCGAGTGCCCGGGTCGTCGATTCTTCTGGCGAGAGCTCGAGGAGGCCGGAAGCTGACAGCGCACCGGAAGTGCGGGTTGCGGCGATTCTGCCGGTTAAGCCCGGCGACTTGTACGTATCTTCTGGAATCGAAGTGACCGGCAACTCAGCCATCAAAACCGACCAGATTCTTGCCCTGATGCACATGGAGGCCGGCCAACCCGCCGACTCCGTGCGTTTGCAACGCGACACGGAACAGGTGGGCAGGCTCTATCGCAGCCGAGGGTTTATGACCACAAATATAAAAGACGAGCCGCAGTTTGACGATGCGAAGCGGACGGTTCGCTACACGATCAAGGTCGTTGAAGGCGATCTTTACAAGATGGGAGAACTCGATATCCTCGGACTCGACAATCAAACCAAGGCCAAGATGGAAGAGGCGTGGACACTTCGGCAAGGTCAGCCGTATAACGCAGAATATCCGAAGAAATTTACGGAGAGCGCACAACGCCTGCTTCCGAGCAATGAGTGGGACATCAAAATTGAGGAGACTCCTGACGCTCGAGACAAGACCGTCGATGTGGCGGTACGCTTCAAGCAGCGCTAGCAAAGCGTCGGACGATTCTTGAAGAAATAGGCAGTGAGACCTTAGCGGGCGCCACGCGAGGGCACGATCTCGCTAGAACACCTTGGGCAACAATTAGGAAATGGGTTTTGGCGGTGGACGGAAGGGGTCAGGAGCTGCGACCTTGCCAACTGCTTCTAATAGGTCAAAGTTCGCCGGTCTCCATAAGTTGCGCAACCATGGAATGCTGGCAACATCGACTTAACACGTTCTGAGTGTGGAATCGATCTTCGTTTCTCTCGTCTCGCGCGATTCACTCTTGCATATTGCTCGGCGCTAACTGTGAACTGCCGGGCCGGTCGTTCGTGTAAGGGCGATATTCGACAATTAGATAATCCAGCTTCTGGACAGGCGCTGACAGCGAGGGACCATCGGCGTTACAAAAAAACCGGCGCTGCTGCGCCGGTCTTTACTTCCATTTCAAGAAAGGGACTTACTACTGGTTTTGGCTATCGTCGCGGCGCTTTAAGGTTGGACGGTCATCGTCGCTTTTGCTATCGTTTTTGCCGTCGCCGGCTTTGTCTCCGGATTTATCGCTGCTTGACGTGCGGCGAAGGCTCGGACGGGTGCCATCTTTCTCATCGTTAACCTTGTGACGGTTTTCGATGGTTGCGAGGCGAGACTTCACGTCGTCGAACTCCGAGGTCGAGACAACATACTGCGTTTTCGCCGGGAGGATCTTGGCGATCTCCTCTTGCGACTTCTCGATGCGATCGGGGGTTTGCGGATGCGAGGCAAAAGCCTTGGCTAGCGTACCGGGCTTCTTCTTCTCTTTGGCCTGGATTTTCTCGAAGAAGCTGATGAAGGCCTGCGGGTCGTATCCGCTCTTATACATGTACTGAAGGCCAAGGTAATCGGCTTCGGCTTCGAAGCTGCGTTGAAATTTCATGAATGTCAGCGGCAATCCCAGACCTGCGGCTTCGTAAACGGCGTAGCCTACGCCTCCGCCAACGAAGATAAGAGGAATGGTGCCAATGTTGGCCCACTGCGCGCGGGTCATCTGGCGAGTGCCGTGGCGGGCCGCTACGTGCGCGATCTCATGCGCCATCACTCCCGCAAGTTCAGCCTCTTCATCCGCTGCCAGAAGCAGTCCGGAATTCACGTAAAAGAATCCACCGGGCAGCGCGAAGGCATTCACTTCGTCAGAGTCAATGACCTTGATCGTGAACGGGACCTGGGCATCGGAATTTCGCACAAGATTTTGTCCAATGCGGTTGACGTACTCGGTTACAACCGGATCCTGAACAAGCTTTACGCTGTTCTCAACCTGCATGGCGTACTGCTTGCCCATGCGGATTTCGGATTCAAGCGAGTACCAATTGCCCATGCCGCGCCCACCGACTTTTCGGTTTCCGATGGCGTCGACATCGCGCTTGCTGCCGTCGTGTTTCACTTTGCTGTCGTCCGGCTCCTGGATAGGGACCTGCGCGGTCTTACTCGGTCCGGCGCTAGGTGGTGTGGTCGAGTCCGGCGTCTGCGGCGGGTTCGGAGCTGGATCCTGCGTAGGCGGCGTGCCGGGAATCTGGCCCGCTGGCGAATTGCCGGTCGGATCAGGGCTCTGCTGAGAACTTGGCGGCGTTGTGTCGGACGGTTGTGAAGTCGGGGCAGTCGTGGAAGGCGGGCCTTGCGGGTCGGGCCCTGGCTGAGCGGTAGGGCTCGTCGGATCAGGCGGCGTAGGGGTGGTCTGAGGCTGCGCGGCCGAAGGAGAAGACGACGGCGAAGTCGAAGAAGGCTCTTGTGCAGCAGCCAACAATGACAACGATAGTAAACTTACGGAAATCAGCGATTTACGGAACGCCATAGAATACCCCACAAGACCGGATCGTATAGATTCTAAGCCTCAAAGCAGGAAGCCTGCACGATGCTTAAGGACGGAGGTTGCCTAGTAATTGGACGCGGTTTAGCGTCAAGAAGATACTCGTTATTTTGAGAAAGTGCGATTTGTTCCGCAAACGCGTACCGGAGCGCGGCTTCCAGGCAAATCAGCGAGCCGAATGCGATCCGTGCGGCACTGGCATAGGGGCGTCTCCCTTGACGTCCTTCCAGAGCACAGCGTTCAACTTCTTAGCGTCAGTGGCGTCAGGACGTGAAAAATTCATCTTTGAAGATTCTTTTGCTCCGGGAGCATTTTTCTC
>JANYKL010000036.1 GCA_025361625.1 Acidobacteriaceae bacterium | reverse complement strand
GACCCGACAGCGATGATCTCGGCGTTCACCGCTAAAAGTGTAAATGAACCTTGGCAACGGCAGAAGCCTTACGCAATCTTGACCAGCATTCGCAATATTGCGTGGCGAAGCATGCTGACGAAATGGCGGCGTGGATGCCAGACCATCGGCACTCTTGAATCCACTTACAGCAAGCCGGACGTTGAAAGCATTGGGGATTCGAGACATAAAAAGCGTGGAACTCGGCGTGCTTCTACTCTGTGAATTGCTTTACTCGGGGGCGGGTAGGGTCTGGCCAAGACAGCGTCACGTTTCAAATTGTTCTTGCCGTTGTCGGCGAGTACCCGTTCTGCGGTAATGCGTAGGAGCGCCGATGGGACCGTCTGGGTTGAACTGTGTAGAAAGCTGTCTCAATTGCCACTTGCGCTCGCGCAGTTTCTTTTGTGATCTCTCGGCTGGCTCAATTGAAGCTTTTAACAAAATCAAGCATGCGGCTGTCTTTCCCGAGCATGCCATCGTGCTCGTTGAGGGGCAAAAACCCTGGGGAATTTTTATTCTCTGCCAAGGGCGAGCCAAACTTTCGACGACCTCCCGCGATGGCAAGACCCTGATCGTTCGCATTGCTGAGGCGGGCGAGGTTTTGGGTCTGCATGCCGTGGTCACGGGCGGTCCTTACGAGTTGACTGTCGAGACCATGCAGCCAAGCCAGCTCAACTTCGTCGGGCGAGAGGACATGCTTCGTTTCCTTAAAGATCATGCCGACGCGAGTCTTCGTGCCATTCAGCACCTTGCGCGCGATTGCTCAGATTCGTACGGTGTTGTGCGCTCGATCGGGCTGTCGCATTCCGTGTCGGAAAGGTTTGCAAGATTTTTGCTCGCAACTTCAGAGGATGGGGAAGTGACGAACGGAACGGTGCGCGCGCGCCTGGCAATGACGCACGAAGAAATCTCTCAACTGGTCGGGACCAGTCGCGAGACGATTACGCGTCTGCTCTCCGAGTTTCGCAAGAACGACATGGCGGAACTGAAGGGATCGACCCTTATTATTCACAATCGCCCCGCGTTGAAGAGCCTTCTCGGCGCATGATCGTCTTAAAAGATAACGAGGACTCACAAAAAAAGCATGCGCCGAATGCGCATGCCTTACCCTGTACCAGATAGTTCAGCTACTCAACATTAATCGTAACCGGATCTGATGCAATCCCATTGACCACAACTTCCATATCGTTGAGGCCCGTCTCTGTCTTGGCGGAAACATCGAAAGTTGTAGACGCGCTGCCGGTATAAGCGATCGCCATCGTGCTGTGATCGTGGGTGCGCTCGTAATACACGTTCCCGGTGACGCGATTGGTGAAGCGCACAAGTGGATAATTTGTCGCGGCCTGGGCATCGTCGCCATACGCTGCTCCCTGCGTGAACCCGTTCAGGTTCAGTCCGGAAACGACATAGGATTTACCTCGATGCACCGTCGACGGGACCGAAAGTATCCGCGGCAACCATGCTGCGTTCGGCTTTCCTTGCGGCCGAAACACCCACACATTGCCGAAGTCGGTATACAAAATTTCGCCAGTTGGCAGCGCGAGCATGTTGCCGTAGAACGAAGAAATATTCGGGGCATCGCTCATCCCGCCGGTAACGTCCGTAAAGTCCGTCCCATCCCATTCAAGAAATTTCGAGCCAACATTGAAAATTCCTGGACTCGCCTGCACCAGAACGTTCCCGTTCGGCAGGATGGAAGCTGGCCCGTCTGCGGCGTCGAGACCGTCAGGAAAATCAGGCCCCGCCTTCCAGATTTTCGAGTTCGTATCGTAGATCGCTGTGTGTCCGCTAGCGCCAGGCATTCCAGTCGCTCCCGTCGCAAAGACAGTACCGTCAGGACGCAACACCGCTGGGCCCACTTCGTGAGAAGAATGCTTGCCATCTGGATATGAATCCCAAAGCTGGACTATAGTGCCGCCCGGTTTGCCGCTCCGCCATGCGCCGGTAGCAGGGTTATAGATCTCATAATTCTTGCCGGTGGATCCATTTCTGAAAACGTAAGCATCGATTGTCAACAGAGTTCCGTCGGGTAAAAGGTTCCAGCCCTCCTCGTCGTTGACGTCAAACTTCTTCGTGCCCGTAATCTTCCACTTCAGGGTGGCTGGATTGAGCAGAGCTTGCTCGGTGGAGCAGCAATTTGCTTGCATGTAGGTGCCGTCTGGCAAGACGACAGCCTGCGCGTCTCCGATCGACGACCAGTGCGGCGGATGCGCAATCGCTGTCCAGATATTTTTCTTTGGATCGTAAATTGCGCCGAGATTCGTCCAGACCGCCTGGCAATTGTTGTATTCACCACCCTCGATCACCACGCGACCGTCAGCCAGCACCGCCGATCCAAAATAAAGCGGCGCGTAGCCACTAGGCAGCGGAGCGATCTTTTGCCACGTGCCGTTGACGTAACTTCCGAATGCATCGGGAGAAAGCTTGTACCAGTTTCGCCCGCAATACTCATGCAGCATCACCGTTCCATCGGTTAAAAGAAGCGGGGCGCTTAATGCTAGCGTCGCGTCAGGTTGGTTTACCAGTGGTACCCAGGCTTGCGAAAAAGCCACGGTTGCAGTGGCAAAAAAGGCGGCAAGGGCAAGTCCAATCACAACGTTTCGCAGTCGCATAAGGTCTCCGGCTAAACCTGGAATGAAAATCCTGGAACGAAAAATGAAGCAGTTCCACTCACATACTGAGTGAACGCGTGCTCAGGCAGCGTTTGGCGTCTTAAGAGCAGCGCGAATTATACCTTCATTATCGCGGAGGAGAAAGCGTAGCCCCGCCAAATTTGCGCAGACCCTATCCCGCGGCTCCGTGAGATGATCTCGTGTAACGGTTTAAGCCGTATCGATAGGGGATTGAGTGAACAGTAAACTTGGTTCGTCCATCAGCGTCGGGATCGCCCTACTTGCGGTAATGTCATTCCTTGTACCGGTGAAACAGCTTCGCGCCCAGGCTTCGGACGGGCTTATGTCTGAGTTGAGGTTCTTCGTGGTGCGCGATTACAACGGCAAGCCCGTGCGCAATGCCGCCGTCGTGTTGCATCCCGTCAGCCGAAAAGGGAAACAGTCGCGCGGCGGGCTTGAACTGAAAACTGACAATGAGGGACGTACAAATATCGACGGGATACCATATGGGCCGTTACGAGTGCAAGTGCTGGCGCCAGGCTTCCAGACATTCGGCCAAGACTATGAAATTAACAAACCGCAGCTTGAAATAACAGTGAAGCTCAAGCGCCCCGGCGATCAATACTCGATCTATGACAAGCCTGCAAACGAGAAGACAGAGGATAACAAAATGGACGAGAAAAAATCGCCCGAGCCGCCTAAACCTCAGCCGTGAGTTTTTTTGCCATCGAACAATAAGTTTCTACTGCTTGCTCGAGTTCCTCCTTCGCGATGAATTCGCCGGTTGTGTGCGCAACGTGTATTGAACCTGGTCCGAGTAGCAAAGGCTCTCCCCAATTTGAGAGCGCCGGAATATCGGTAGTGAATGCCGCGACCATCGTGGGCAGGTCTTCTAAAGTACGAAATCGCTGAAACGGAGTTTCGCGTGTGAATCGGACCTCGGCGAGATTGCCAACGGTCTCAGTGATCTGGTTGCGGAGGGATTCGGCTGGCCCCACCAGTCGGTAGAAAAGGTCAGCCTTCGCGGAGTCCGAGATCACGTTCGGTGCCCGTCCGCCTTGAATCGATCCTACATTCTTGGTGCACGCTCCTAGTTGCGAATCAAGAGGGAGCTTCATCGCGTGCAACCGGTGCAGGGCTTCAACCAACTTGTCGATCGCGGATTCGCCTAGCTCCGGGTAGGCGGAGTGCGCCATTTTTCCATGCGCAATGACTTCGACATGCAAGGCGCCCTTGCTTGCGATTGCCAATTTATTTTGTGTGGGTTCTCCATTGATCATGAATCGGGCGCCCATCGAGTGCAGATTTGCTTCTTTTGCTCCAATCGAATCGCGTTCCTCTCCAACTAAAAAAAGAAGCCCGACGAAGAGTCCTTCAGCGCGAAGTTTCTCCGCCGCTATAATTTGCGCGGCGATAATGCCTTTTGCGTCGCAAGCGCCGCGCCCATAGATATTAGACGCATCTTCCGAGGAGGAAATAAAAGGCGGAACTGTATCCATGTGTGTGGAAAAGAAAATGTCGGGGCGCGAATTGCGCGGTGAGAAAGCAACGACATTTTCACGCTTACCTTCTACCTGCATCTTCCGGGCTTCAAAACTGCGGCTCTGCAGTTCACCGGAAAGAAAGTCTCCTGCGGCCGATTCGTTGGGAGTTATCGACTCGATATCTACGAGCGCCCGGGTAAGCTGGAAAAGATCTTTCATGCAGCAAAGAGCGTATCAGCACTCACAGGATTTGTGGATGCATGTGACACCCTTTACACATAGGGAAGGCTCGTTGCTCGCGTCTCTACTGATAATCTGGTTGCATGGCTGCGGAAACCTCCAGCATACGATCGCTGTCGCTCTCAGGGCCGGTGGGGCGTCTCGAGGCCTTGCTAAATGCCGGAGCGCAGGACGCCAGATATGCCGCTGTTGTGTGCCATCCGCATCCTCTTTTTGGCGGAACTCTGCACAACAAGGTCGTCTTTCACGCCATGAAAGCGCTGAACGGCTTTGGCCTGCCGGTTCTGCGTTTTAACTTTCGCGGAACTGGACTCAGCGAGGGCGAGCACGCGCATGGAGTCGATGAGGTGGATGATGTGCGCGTCGCGCTTGACTGGCTCGAACGTGAGTACGGCTTACCTATCATTTTTGCAGGGTTCTCTTTCGGTGCCGCGGTTGGACTCCGTGCCTCTTACGATGATCCTCGCGTTCCGATATTGCTCGCGCTCGGCTTGCCCGTCATCGCCATAGACAACCGCAACTACGACTTTCTTCGAGAATGCACCAAGCCAAAACTGTTTGTTAGTGGATCTCGCGATCAATACGCGCCGCCCGCGACGCTGGAGAAGTTGGTAGACACATTCGCGATGCCCAAAAAATTAGTTCGCATCGAAGCTGGAGATCATTTTTTTGCAGGACGCTTGCGAGAGATGCGCGAAGCCGTCGAAACGTGGGTGAAAGAGACTACCCACGCATGAACCTGATTTGCTGAATGCCAGACTTTTCTCTAGATCGCGACCAGCAATTCAGGCAGATGCGCGAGGTGGCCCGCGAAATTTTTAATGCCGCTCTCGGCAATGCCTCGATTGAGTCCGCCTTTACCCGTCACGTGCATTGCGAGCGTCGCGTTCTTAGAATCGGCGAAGACCTCCACGATCTTGATTCCTACAACCGGGTCTTCGTGGTGTCTATTGGCAAGGCAGCACACACCATGGTTGCGGCTCTGGAAGCCCGGGTAGGCGGCACCATTGAAGGCATCGTCGCTTCACCAATCGAAGCTGCCCAGATCAAAGGCTTGCGATACTTTTGGGGCGGGCATCCGGTTCCAAACAAAGAGTCAGTGCAGGCAGGGGCAGCAATTCTCAAATCGCTGGCTGCGCTCGATGCCATCTCTTTAGTGATTTTCCTGATTTCGGGTGGAGGGTCATCCATTGTTGAGAAGCCCCTCGATGATCAAATTCCATTAGTGGATATCGTCGAGACCTACCGCCTGCTGGTTCATTCCGGTGCTCCGATAGCCGAAATCAATGCGATTCGCAAGCACCTTTCCGCGGTTAAAGGAGGGCGTCTCGCTCAGGCCGCCTATCCCGCGCAACAGGTTTCGATTCTGGTTTCTGACGTTCCTGACGATACGCCGGACGCTCTTGCTTCCGGCCCAACGATGCCCGACTCAACTTCCGTCTACGACTGCGAACGAATTGTCGCAAAATATGACTTGTTCGCGCAGCTTCCAAAAACGGTGGCTGAATTATTCCAGCAGCATGCGCTTGAGGAAACTCCGAAGTCTGATGATCCGGCCTTCATCCGCGCCCGGTGGTGGACCGTGCTCTCGAATAAAGTTGCGCTGGATGAAGCGGCCGCAGCGGCGACAGGAGCCGGCTTCGCGGTCGAAATCGATAATTTCTGCGACGATTGGCCCTACGACAAAGCGGCGGATTATTTGTTGAGTCGTCTCCGCGGGCTCAGAAGCAAAGTGTCGAGAGTCTGCCTACTATCGGGCGGGGAAGTCACGGTGGCGGTTCGCGATGGCGGAGTCGGCGGCCGCAATCAGCAATTCGCATTGGCCTTCGCCGAAAGGATTGCCAACGAAAATATCACGGTGCTGAGTGCGGGCACGGACGGCATCGACGGCAACAGCGATGCTGCCGGGGCGGTTGTGGATGGATCCACGGTCGCAAGAGCTCGGAACCTGAGAGACGTCACGATTCAACAAGCGCTCGAAGGTTTTAACGCAAACCCGCTTCTCACCTCGCTCGGCGATACTGTGGTAACCGGACCAACCGGAAACAATCTTCGCGATCTGCGCATCCTGCTTGCCTACTGAGTATTAGGTAAGAGGCTAATGACGGGATCGCCTTCTAAATCTGACTTTCTCGTTGGCGGCGAAGAGGGGGCCGTTCGGGCCGCAACGCAGTAACACCTCAAGGTCATGTACCTGCGGCAGGACAAAGTGTTGTAAAAGTCCCCACTTCTTGCAGCATTCCGCAATAAACTTGCATCAAAGTTGTAAAAATACTGTTACGGAGGTCCCAATTGAAATCACTACCTATTGCTATGTTTGCCTTCGCTCTGGCCGCTTTGACAGTTGGATCGAATTTTGCGCAGGCTCAAAAGATTGATCTGGCGTTCGGCATCAGCACCGTTGATGCGCCCGGCGCCAGCAAGGCTGACAGCAGCCACTCTCCTGTATCGCTCACCGGAGGCACTTATCCCGGCTTCAGCGGCGACGTCCAGGTCTGGCATAACTTAGGTGTCGGAGGCGAGATCTACTGGAAGGCGTCGCGGTCGGATTACGCCAATACCGGCGTCAACTATCGTCCTGTGTTCTATGACATAAACGCCGTCTATTCGCCAAAAATCGCCACCCATGCCTACCTCGAGTTGGTCGGCGGAATCGGCGCATTGAGCAGCCGGTTTTACACTGGGACGACTTGCGGGGCTTACTCCTGCTCCAATTATCAATCCAGCAATCACTTTGACGCAGATTTCGGAGTTGGCCTCAAGTTGTATCCCAAAGGCGGTTTTTTTGTTCGTCCTGAAGCGCGCGTTTACCTGGTACACAACAATTTGGAATTCAGCTCGCCGCGTATCATGCGTTATGGCCTTGACATCGGCTATACCTTCGGAGGCCGGTAAGTTTCAACCTTTAGAAATATGTGATAGCAGATGTCATCCTGGGCGAAGCGAAGGACGTCGTTTTCTATCAAAAACTTGAGAGAAAATCGTCCTTCGCGCCTCGGATAAGTTTTTATTCGCGCTCGTCGCCCTTCGCGGGGTGGTCGGGTAACCCTTTTACGCATTATGATTGAGACATGAACTTTGGTTTTTCAGGCGAGATGGTGTTCATCTTCTTCCTCGCGCTTATTCTTTTCGGCCCGAAAAAGCTGCCTGAGATGGGACGCACGGTTGCGCGCTTTCTGAATGAATTTCGACGCGCTTCAAACGAATTCCGTTCGCAGATTGAATTCGAGATTGATTCGCTCGATACCAACAGTTCCAGGCATGGCTCTCGGCCTTTCGGCACGCCGGCGCAAGCTCCTCTTGGATCTTTAGCAAGCCGTATTTTCAACCCGCCGCCTCCAGAAAAAATGGAGGCGGCGGAAGAAGCTGCGGCCGAACAGGCCGCTGTTAAGGCCGCTGCTGAAGCATCGGTTGTCGAAGCGGAAATTCGCCCTGAGAACTTTCCTCCAAATCCACCCAAAGTAGGGCCCGATGCCTGAACTCGCGGCCTCGTCGTCCTTAGATCCGTCCGATAAAGAGGAAATGTCGACTATGGGTTTCCTCGATCATCTTGAGGAATTGCGCAAGCGGCTTGTCTATTCCGTGATCGCGATCGCCGTGGGCTTCTTCGCTTGTTGGGGATACGCCGAGCGAATTTATGGCGTCATGCAGCGTCCGATCATGGAGGCGCTACAGAAGAACGGACTATCAGCGAAGCTGGTGTATGTAAATCCGACCGAGCCCTTCAATCTTTACTTGAAGGTCGGAATGATGGCTGGTCTGTTCGTTGCCTCTCCCTTCGTGCTGTATCAAATCTGGTGCTTCATCTCGCCTGGCCTTTACCGCAACGAAAAGCGATATGTGTTTCCTTTCATGGCGTCGACCATCGTGTTGTTCGTTGCAGGCGGGTATTTTGGTTACAAGATTGTCCTTCCGCAAGCGCTCGTTTTTCTAATCGGGTACGGTAAAGACTTTCAGCCGATGATCACGCTTTCGGAATATAGTTCGCTGTTTCTGACGATTATCGTTGGCCTCGGCGTGATTTTTGAGATGCCGATTCTGGTGTTCTTCCTTGCGCTCATGGGCATCGTCACCTCCAACTGGATGTGGAAGAACATTCGCTACGCTGTCCTCGCAATATTTGTGATCGCCGCTATTATCACGCCGACGCCTGACATTCTGAATATGTGCATCTTCGCGGCTCCGATGGTGGGCCTGTACATCCTGAGCACCGGCATTGCTTACCTGGTTCATCCCGAGCAGCGCAGCAAGAGGGCTGCAAAGAAATCCTGAGCCGGACTTTCAGACGAAATTGCAAATGAAAAATGTGCTAAGAAAATACGTATCGGGTCGGGTAATCGCAATGAGTCATTTCTGTTTCGTGCAATCTAAACTCTTCGTCGTTTTGCTGGCGTCGCTCGCGACCGGCATCGCCTGCAGCGCAGTAACGCAGGAAAAGGAATCGATTTCTCACATTGATTCGAAGCGTGCCTTTGAATACGCGCGCGAGGTGACTGCGCTCGGCCCGCGATATGTGGGCAGTGACAATCATAAAAAGCTGGAGCGCTACATCGTCGATCACCTCAAGGGCGATCAAGTGGAAGATGATGCCTTTACCGCCAACACGGTTGAGGGAAAATTCCCCATGCGCAACATCATTGCAAAATTCCCTGGCTCGAAAGATGGCATCATCGTGCTTCTCGGCCACTACGACACGGTCTATCCGCTGCGCAACTCAGGGTTCGTGGGAGCGAATGATGGTGGTTCATCTACTGGCATATTGCTTGAATACGCCAACCAGTTCCGCGGCAAAAAGCGCCAAGGGTACAGCATATGGTTAGTATGGACGGACGGCGAAGAAGCCATGCGGCATTGGAGCGACACCGACAGTGTATACGGCGCTCGCCACCTCGCGGAGAAATGGGAAAAAGACGGAACGCTGAAAAAGATCAAGGCGCTTATGGTGATGGATATGATCGCCGACGCCGATCTCGACATCGCCCGAAACACAAAAGGGGCAGCGTGGCTCTTGGACCTGATCTATAACGCGGCTCAACGCGAAGGTTACCAGTCTCATTTTTTCACACAACAAGGTGCGATTGAAGATGACCACGTACCTTTCTTCGATCGGGGAGTCCCGTGCGCCGACATCATCGACCTAGATTACGGATACAACAACGTTTTCTGGCACAGCCCGCAAGACACGATGGACAAATTGAGCCCGAAGAGCATGCAGATTGTGGGCGACACCATCATGGAATCGATCCAGATGCTAGACCAACGCTGATGCAATGGGCGCGCGGTCGAAGTGCGATTAGAAGAGCGAGTGCTGATAAAATTTATCGGCGCCCGCGAGGGTGACTCTGATCGGCCGGAACGCCGGTGACCGTGTGGGGACGACCTCTTGTTGCAGCGATTCTCTCTTGCTTTGTTTCTGATAGCATTTGCATTTTTTGTGAACGCGCAAGCGCCCAGCGCTCCGGGTAAGCCGCTTCCTCCTGGACCGATGCAAGCCAAGGTCAAGGCAGCTTGTACCTCCTGCCACAACACCGCGCGCATCACCGAGCAGCACATGTCGAGGGAAGAGTGGACGGCACAGCTGGAAAAGATGGAAGGCCTCGGCGCAGTCATCGGAGACGAAGACCGCGAGGGCATTCTCTTGTATCTGACGGAGAACTTCGGGCCGGCTAACAGTCAAGCTAAAAAGGGAAGCGGCCAAAAATAATAAGGAAGCAAAGCGCTGCCCGACCGAACGTTAGAGAACCGTTTCGAACAGCGCTGCCGGTTACCCCCTAGCTGTTAATGTAAGAATCCTCCAAAGATCCGCTGGCTTCAAGTGATGGTTGAGATGCTGGCACTTAAGTGGTGTGAGCCTGGAGTGTGTCATGGTGCGGACCCTGATCTCTCTCAGGGCGCAACAGGGGGAATAGAATGACGTCCCGGATTGTATGGGAATCAGTCAAAAGCATTGCCAGTCGATCCACACCCAGCCCAACGCCTCCAGCCGGAGGCATTCCGTAACTCAAAGCATTGATGTAATTTTCGTCCATCTGGTGAGCCTCGTCGTC
>JANYKL010000081.1 GCA_025361625.1 Acidobacteriaceae bacterium | reverse complement strand
CTTCACTACGAAGTTCGCATTAACGACGCGCCCGTCAATCCTTACAAGTATCTGCGCCTCACGGTGGCTCACCTTGGCGGCTTCGCCACTGGCTCTTAGCGGTTCATCGTCCCAAATAAGCCGTAATCCCAAAAAAATTGCCCTTCTCGAGCGAAGCGAGGGATATGCAGTTGTTAGGCTTTGGCTTTTTTGATCTCTTCGATCAACGGCGGGACTATGTCGAACAAATTTCCCACCACCGCATAATCTGAAATTTCAAAAATTGGTGCTTCGGAATCTTTGTTGATCGCAATAATGTTGCGCGCGCCCTTCATTCCCACGATGTGCTGAATTGCTCCCGATATTCCGAGCGCCAAATACAATTTTGGAGCGACGGTTTGTCCAGATGAACCGATTTGGCGGTCCATGGGCAGCCATCCGTTATCGCAAATGGGTCGCGACGCTGCGAGTTCGCCTCCCAGCGCCTCCGCTAGTTGCTTCGCCAGTTCGATGTTTTTTTGCTCTTTAATCCCGCGTCCCACTGAGACGATGATCTCGGCTTGCGTAAGATCGACAGCCTGCTTGGCCTCTTTAAATATTTCTTGTGGGTGGTTGCGCACGACGCCATCAGGAATGTCGAAACTAACTTTTTCTACCGGCGCGGCTGCTCCACCTGCCTCGGCTTTGTCTCCGCGAAACGAACCGTTTTGAAATGTGACAAAGCATGGGCCCAAGCCGGCAAAGCTCACATCGGCAGAAAACTTTCCTTGAAACATCTGCCGCGTGAACAGCAGCTTTCCCCCATCGTACCTGTATCCAACTGCATCGGTGATGGCCGTCGTCTTCATCGCGGTGGCGAGCTTGGGCACAAAATCTCGCACCTGGTAGGTGTGCGGCATCAGCACAAGCTTTGCGGGATGCTGCTCAAGAAACGCCTTCAAGACATGCGCAAATCCGTCGGGCGTGTAAGGTTCGAGTTTGGCTGCCTCGATGTCATAGACCCTGGCCACCTTCTTTTGCGCCACTTCGTTCGCGATCGAAGATACGTTGGCGCCGGCCACGGCGGCCTCGAGCGACCAGCCCAAGTCGGCAGCAAGCGCTTGCCCGGCAGCGATCGTCTCCCATGACGTACGGTTTAATTTCCCTTCGCGTTGCTCGACGATTACCAGGATTGTGTCAGCCATAGATTCCAATCTGCGTGCCGTAGTCGGAGAAAGGACCCCGACGGTAGAGCCTGTTTACGCCGCCGCGCGCCTAAATGACGCGCAATTCGTTTTTCAATTTTTCTACGAGCTTCTTAGCAATTTCGCCAGGCGGTCCGTCGATAAACTGGGTGTTCTTCGATTTTTCAGGAATATACATCTTTTCGATCTTCTGTAAATTGATGCCCATCGCGGATTGCACTTCGGCCATTGTCACTTTGCGCAGCGGCTTAGTCTTTGCTTGCTTGATCCCGATTAGGGTCGCGTATCGCAGTTTGTTAATTCCGGATTGAATCGTCAGAACCGCCGGCAAGGGCATGTCAACGAACTGGAAGAAGCCGGCCTCCAGTTCGCGTTTCACCCGAACGCCTGAATCGTTTTTCTCGATTTGCATAATGATAGTGGCGTGGGGCAGACCGAGAATCTGCGCGAGAATCACGCCGGTTTGCGCGTATCCGTAGTCGTCCGACTGTAGGCCGGTAAAAATAAGGTCAAACTTTTCATCTTTGATCGCTGCAGCGATTGCCCGCGCTGTGTTGTAAGCGTCCAGTCCGACGAAGCCGTTGTCTTCGAGATGAATTGCGCGGTCCGCGCCTTTGGCCAACGCTTCCCGCAAAACTTGCGAAGCTCGAGTCGGACCAGCAGTTATGGCGACCACTTCACCGCTGTGCTTTTCCTTTTGACGCAACGCTTCTTCGAGCGCAAACGCGTCAGGCTCGTTCACTTCGTACGAAACATCTTCCCGTATCCAGGTGCCCGCTTCGTTCAATTTCAGTGGCGCGTCTTTTTGCGGCACCTGCTTCATGCAAACCAAAATTTTCACGAATCACGTCCATTTCTAGAGGCCGGAGTTCGAGCCGCCAAACTGGTTAGTATAAACGCCGCGCGAAGCGATAAGGACGACAAAAAACCTTGCGGATTTTTCATTGGCAACTCACTGCCTGCCAAAATGCGACGCGCGGTTTAAGCAGGTCACCTTGCAATATGCGCAGGCCACCATTCTATCTTTAGGACGATGCCGTACTATTCATGAAGGCAATCCTTTATGTCGCCGCCTTTAACTTCTGAACCCCACTAACGCGTCCAACTTGGATCGAGCTGCCTTTGAGTCGATCGACCTCTCTGCCAGTGGAATGCCGTCTCGGAGGTGGTCGGCGCGGCCGGCAGCGACCAAGGCTGCGGCGGCGTTAAGCACGACCACATCCCGCCTGGCCGATTTTTTGCCGTTCAATATTTCTCGAATCAACTCGGCGTTGGCTGCGGCATCTCCGCCAGAGATTTCAGCTAGCGCGGCGCGCTTCAACCCAAACTCTTCAGGAGTCACTTCATAAGTATGCACTTGGCCGTTGCGCAATTCGGCGACCCGTGTCGGGCCCGTGATGGTGATTTCGTCGAGTCCATCGCTTCCGTGGACGACCAGCGCGCGTTTAACGCCCAACATGCCAAGCGCTTCTGCGAGCTTTTCCACCAGGTCAATGGAGTAGACGCCAACGACCTGGCAGGTGGCACGCGCGGGATTCGTGAGCGGACCGAGCAGATTGAAAACGGTCCGCAGGTGAAGTTCGCGGCGGGCAACCTGCACGTGCTTCATCGCCGAATGCAGGGCGGGAGCGAAGAGAAACGCAATGCCGACCTTGGCGAGGCAATTCGCAATCTTCTCTTGCGCCAAATTGATATTGACTCCTAGCGATTCCATGACATCTGCGGAGCCGCACTTCGAGGTAACGCTGCGGTTGCCATGTTTCGCGACCCGGACACCAGCGCCCGCCACAACAAACGCAGTGGCGGTAGAAATGTTGAACGTTCCACTCGTGTCGCCTCCGGTACCGCACGTATCAACGAGCGCATCCCGGCCAGTGCCGCTCGCGTCTAGAAGAGAAGATTCACTGAGATCAAGCGGGACCGCAGCAGCACGTATCGCCTCGGCAAATCCGACAATCTCTTCGACCGTCTCGCCCTTCATGTGCAGAGCTACGAGCAGCGCGGCAATTTGCGCATCCGTACACTGCCCGGTGAGGACTTCGGTCATTACGATTTTCGCTTCCGCGCGAGCGAGAGATTCTCTGTGGTTGGCAATTCGATGGAGGGCTTCGAGGATCACGTATCCAAACTATAGAAAGACGCCATAGCTTTCAAACGCCCAATTTGGTAACGAGCTTTTTTCTGGGGGGATGGGCAGCGTCATCCTAAGTCGCGGTAGATTGAATTTCTTCAAGGCGCGCGCGAAAGCGATCGCGCCAGCCCTTGGGGAGGCTTAGCACCTCAAGCGCTCGCCTCAGCTTTTCGCGGTCCGGAGTCGCGGAAGTGTACAGCCGATTTACGTCTGCCACGCTGAGCGTTAACGTCTCTCGCTCAAGCAAGGCGATCACGTCACCGGCTGCAACTTTTCCTTCTTCGATTACGGAAAAGTAGAAACCGCAACGTCCGCTTTGTACGAACCGTCTTATGATGTCGTCTCGCTTAAATTTGGCCGCCAGTTTGAAACAGGGAAGCCGCGGAGTCGTAACCATCACAACCGCGGAGCCGATCCGATATCGGTCTCCAATAAAAACATCGACCTCTGCCATCCCCTCAGTTGTAAAGTTTTCTCCAAACGAGCCCCATGGCAACTCAGTTTCCTGAAGCTCCGTTTTCCAAGCAGCAAAATGTTCCGAGGGATAGGCATAAGCGGCTTTGTCCGGGCCGCCGTGAACGGTGAGGTCAGCCTGGCGATCGCCATCGAGGTTGGTGGCGCGCAACATCGTAGGGCCTTGTATGGAACTCTTGAAAATACCGGTCTTGAAAGTCGTCCCTTGCGATGCAAGCAGTCGCGGCAAACCAACGTTGACGGAAATCAGCTTCATACTTCGATGAGACGGTGGCGAAGTCGAAAACGATGCAGTATTTGCCGGAATAGCGTCGCCGCGCGCGGTCCAGGCTCTCGCTTGACGTGCAAGTCGCTCTTGCGTATTCGATGCACGTGTCTCAGTCCACTTTGCCGATTGCACATTCGTCTTATAGAATCAAAGATTCGCTGGACTGCCAAAAATCTGCACGCGGTTTTCCTCCAGGTTGAACACGATTCACCAAGCGATATGAAATCACTATGAATATTCACGAATACCAAGGCAAAGCAATTTTGAGAAAGTACGGTGTCGCCACCCCTCGCGGCGCGATGGCTACCACGCGGGAAGAAGCTGAGGCTGTCGCTACAGAACTCATGGGCGCCGGCGCGACCGGGGTTGTCGTGAAGGCGCAGATCCACGCCGGCGGGCGAGGGAAAGGCGGTGGTGTAAAGCTTGCAAAATCGGCCGAAGAAGCAGCGGACCTCGCGGGAAAAATGCTGGGCATGAAACTGGTCACTCATCAGACCGGGCCCGAAGGTCGCATCGTTCACCGCTTATTGATCGAAGAGACTTTGCCGATCGAGAAGGAGCTTTACCTGGGCATTCTTGTCGATCGCGCTGAAGGCAAGCCCGTGTTCATGGCGTCGGCAGCCGGCGGAATGGACATTGAGCAAGTTGCTTCCGAGCGTCCGGATGAAATTTTGAAGCAGTACATCGATCCCGGCATGGGGCTCGAGCCGTTTCAAGCCCGCAAAATTGCCTTTGCGCTGGGACTCAAGGCGTCTCAGATCAGTGCCGCTGTTCCATTTCTTATTGGCCTCTACCGCGCATTTTTAGAGACGGATGCGGCATTGGTAGAGATCAATCCTTTTATCACCTGCACCGATGGCCGCCTGTTCGCGCTCGATGCAAAATTGACTTTCGACGATAACGCGCTGTTTCGACATCCCGATCTCAAAGAACTGCGTGACGTGAGCGAATAAGATCCGCTCGAAGTTGAAGCCTCAAAATACAACTTGAACTACATTAAGCTCGATGGAAGCGTCGGATGCATGGTAAACGGCGCAGGGCTTGCTATGGCGACCATGGACATCATCAAATATGCCGGCGGCATGCCGGCGAATTTTCTGGACGTCGGCGGCGGTGCGAACGCCCAACAAGTCGCCCATGCATTTGAGATTCTGCTGAGCGATAAAAGTGTGCGTGCCGTGTTAATCAATATTTTTGGCGGCATTTTACGAGTTGACACCTTGGCTCTGGGCGTCGTTGAAGCCGCGAAAAAAACAAATCTTCGGTTGCCGGTGGTGTTGAGACTTGAAGGTACCAACGTTCAAGAAGGCAAAAAGATTTTGCTCGAATCCGGGCTGAACTTCATAGTCGCTGAAACCATGAAAGACGCGGCTGATAAGGTGGTAGCCGCTGCGAAAAACTAAAATATAGAAAAGTGGCTTTCCGCGTCTTCCGCATCTAGCCGTTAAAAGGAGACGCGATAACCGCGTTTCGCCGGAAAAATAACTTATGTCAATTTTGGTTGATAAGCGCACTCGACTGATCGTGCAAGGCCTCACCGGGCGTGAGGGAACTTTTCATGCCAAAGCGTGTGCTGCCTACGGAACGCAAGTGATGGGCGGAGTTACGCCCGGTAAGGGCGGCACCACCCACGAGGGCTGGCCAATTTTTAATACCGTGCAAGAAGCCGCCGACAAAACCGGGGCGAATGCCACGGTAATTTTTGTGCCGCCCCCCTTTGCCGCCGATGCAATTATGGAAGCGGCCGACGCCGAGATTGAGTTGATCGTCTGCATCACCGAGGGCATCCCGACGCTTGATATGGTGCGCGCGTGGGAGTTCCTGCAGAATCGGCGTTCGCGTCTGATCGGGCCGAATTGTCCCGGCATTATCTCGCCGGGCAAATGCAAAATCGGAATCATGCCCGCAGCGATTCACAAAGAGGGCAACGTCGGAATCGTCTCTCGCTCGGGCACGCTGACTTACGAGGCAGTGCATCAATTGACGCAGCGTGGCATTGGGCAGTCGACTGCGATTGGCATTGGCGGCGACCCTATCATTGGGACTAATTTTGTCGACGCCCTCGACTTGTTTAATCGCGATCCGCAAACCGAGGCCGTTATCATGATCGGCGAGATTGGCGGAAACGCAGAAGAGACCGCTGCCGAATTCATCAAGAATCATATGAAGAAGCCCGTGATTGGTTTCATCGCCGGTCAAACTGCACCCCCGGGGCGGCGGATGGGCCATGCCGGTGCCATCGTATCCGGCGGAAAAGGGACTGCAGCTGAAAAGATGGCGGCCATGGAAAAAGCGGGCCTGAAAGTTGCTAAGTCTCCGGCCGAGATTGGTGAGACGTTGGCTTCGGTTTTGG
>JANYKL010000193.1 GCA_025361625.1 Acidobacteriaceae bacterium | reverse complement strand
GAATCTTCCGGCTGGCCACGAAGCGAGTGTGAAAGTGACATTGAATACGAGTCCCAAAAGCGGTGCCTTCGCAGCCGCGATGCCTATGCTCCCGGCCCGCAGAACGAGAAACATGTCGCTCGAATTTCCCAACGAAAAGATAGTGACTACTCCCATCACGTAATAAAAACCAGCGGGCAGTTTTGGAAACCATTGACCTCTGCTTTGTGCGGATGTTGACTTTGCGGCAGTTGTTGCAGCCATCTCGCTTGCATGGCCCTCGGCGTCGAGCGTATCCCGGGTCGGATGCGCAGCAACTTTTTTCCGAACTTCTTGAATCCCCAGCCAGGCGACCAGAATGCACAGCGCGCCCGGCAACGCGGCCCAGGCAAACACGCCACGCATCCCATAATGTCCGATCACGGCGAGCGCAATCAGAGGCCCGGCAATCGCCCCGGCGGAATCCATCGCCTGAATCAGCCCGTACGCAGATCCGAGAGACGAAGTTGCGACCGAGTCCGCGACCATGACGTCGCGCGCGGTGCCCCGAACGCCCTTGGCAAGCCGGTCTGAGAAGCGGATCCCAAGAATCTGCCACCACGATGAAACCAGCGCCAGTAGCGGCTTTACAGCATTCGCAACTACATAGCCCCCAACGACGATGGGTTTGCGTTCTGAAATTTTGTCGCTAATGTATCCGGAGAAGAGCTTCGCGAATGACGCAACGCTTTCAGCAACACCCTCAATGATTCCAAGCTGCGCAGGGCCCGCGCCGAGCGACGCGAGAAAAGCTGGCAAGACCCAGTACGCCATTTCGCTGGCCGTGTCGTTCAGGAACGAGGTCAGGCCGAAGACATAAACATTTCTGGGGGTTGGCTCAAGTTTGTCGGGAAAAGATTCCATCAGGAATTTATTGCAGGAAAGATCGCGAGTTCGTCGCGCTCAAATCATCATTGAGCAGCGACGTTTGCCTGTTCATGCGCGTGATAACTCGATCGCACCATCGGTCCCGACTCAACATGCTTGAAGCCGAATTGCAGCGCTTGTTCCTTCAACGAAACAAACTCGTCCGGCGGGTAGTACCGCGTCATCGGCAGATGATCTTTTGAAGGGCGGAGATACTGGCCAATCGTGAGGATATCCACACCACAGGCGCCCAGGTCGCGAAACACTTCGATCAGTTCAACCGTCTCTTCGCCGATCCCGACCATCACTCCGCTCTTCGTGACAACTGCGGGGTCCCACTTTTTCGAATTTGCAAGTAAGTCCAAAGTCCGCTTGTAGCGCGCTCCTGAGCGCACCGCACGATAGAGCCGGGGAACCGTTTCCGTGTTGTGGTTCAGTACGTGAGGCTTTGCTTCGAGCACGATGCGCAGAGGCTTTTCCAAGCCTTGAAAATCCGGGATCAGTACTTCGACGCGACAATCTGGAACCAGCTCGCGAATCTGTGCGATCGTCTCGGCAAAAATCCTTGCGCCGCCAACGTTGTCGTCATCACGGTTCACGCTGGTCACGACCGCGTGCTTGATGCCGAGCGTCGCGACCGCTTCTGCAACTCGTCGTGGCTCGTCCCAGTCGATTGCCAGAGGACGCCCTTTGGGCACGGCACAAAAACCGCACCTCCGAGTACAGATATCTCCGAGCAGCATGAAGGTAGCGGTATGGTGATTCCAGCATTCCCCAATATTCGGGCACTGCGCCGACTCGCAAACCGTGTGCAGCCCGAGCCCGCGCGCCAGCTTTTTCAGGTTGTGAAAATTTTCTCCCGTCGGAGCCTTCGCCTTTAACCACGAAGGCTTCGGCTCGCGCACTTTGGGCCCAAGGTCGATCTGAATGAGTTGCTGCTCGGGAGGCATCGGAGAAGTGGACATCTGCTTAACCTGATTTTAACAGGTTCGCCGCCGCCTTCTTCGCTGAGTGAGGCAGGCTTTCGCACATCAAAAATAGCCGCGAATCCTGCAATTATTTGAAATGCACCGGAGCTTCCGATTGTTTTAACCCAACCTGTTTTTCGTTTTGACCTAACATGCGATCTTTCGGCATCGCGTATCTTGGTTTGATCTGGTGGCAGCTCTCGTCGCAGTAGACGCCTCCAGCGGCCGACTCTGGAGTGGGCATGGGAGAATTAACCGCAATTTCTCGCTCCGCTTCCAGTTGCTTTTCCACCTCGGCAATCAGCTTTTCGTGGTCGGCCGAAGAGAGCCATTTCTTTTCTTTGATTAGATAATTTTCCATCCGTAAAATCGGGTCGCGCCTCTTCCAGTATTCAAACATCGGCTTCGGAACATAATCAGCCCCGTCGTGAATGGCGTGGCCCTTCATGCGCATCATCTTCGCTTCAATCAGCGTTGCGCCTTCGCCGCGGCGCGCCCGCTCGCAGGCCTCATGGCAGGCATCGTAAACCTGCATGGCGTCGGTTCCATCGACAATGACGCCGGGAATTCCGTAACCGATGGCACGGTCTGCCAGATCTTTCACGCCGTACTGCATATCGGAGGGAGTCGAATAAGCCCACAGGTTGCTTTCGATAACTAAAACAAGTCCCAGTTTTTGGACCGATGCGAAATTAATTCCTTCGTATGTAACGCCCGTCGACTGGCCGCCGTCGCCGATCCAGGTCATGACCGCAATATTTTTTCCCTGCAACCGCGCCCCAAGCGCGACGCCCGTCAACACCGGTACCAGGTCTCCCAGCATTGAAATTGGCGCGACCACATTACGACGTTCGAGGTCCCCAAAATGCGATGTTGTATCGCGCCCCTTCGTCGGCGATCCCGCTTTCGCCATGTACTGCATCATTATGTCGGCGGCTCGAAAGCCGCGCACGAGCAGCGCGCCCTGATTGCGAATCATCGGGCCCATCCAGTCGTCTTTGCCGAGAGCGTACGCCGAGGCGCACGAACAACCTTCCTGGCCCAAACCGAAATAGACGCCACCCACAACTTTGCCTTGCTTGTGCAGATTTTCGAGCGCCGTCTCCATGCGGCGGTTCAGCAGCATCCACCGATAAATTTCGATGCAGTGCTCGCGCCTTAAATATTTCGATTCGCGGATCGCAGGGACGGGGGCTTCAAGGTCGGCGCTTTCGACTTCATAACGAACCTTTTCTCCGTCGCGAATCTGGAGGACTTTGAAGCTTGGCTTTTCGAGACGAAGATCGCGAACCAGGTTACCGCGATAATCCCCGTTCGATGACTCCCGTTGCAACGGTGAATTGCCGTTATCGCCTTGACTAACTTTTGCCGCACGCTCGTTCACCGGTGAACTTTTCTTTTTCATCATTTTCATCTTCATCATTGCTCGCCAGCAATCATGCTAGCGCATCACGTCGTATCGCGTAAATCGCACTCACGCCAGCTTCGCTGCGCGGCGAGCCGCCCTCTAAAAGTTCACACCGCTAAGGGTTCACGCCAAAAGTTCAAAGCGCTAAAAGTTATGGCACGTAAAGAAAGTGCAACAACTCAAACTACGCAAGAAACGTTTGATCATCCCCGTGAATTTGCCGTAACTCACTCGGAGCTTTCAATGGCACGCCGATCCGATTGCCGAGCAAAGCGTCGATCGATTCCAGCCAAAGCATCTGGCTCGAGAACACAGTTCCAAAATTTTGCGATATGGATTGCGCGACTTCGTTTTGATTGAGCTCGTGGCCCAGCTCTTTTTGCATCGATGTCACGTGGTGGGTGGTAATTCCGCAGGGGACGATCAGGTTGAAAAAACTGAGCTCTGTATTTACGTTCAAAGCGAATCCGTGCGAGGTCACGGAACGAGAAACGTGTATGCCGAGGGCGGCGATTTTCGCCGAAGGCGCCGTTTCTGTCCACGCTCCGGTCAGTCCCTTCATGCGCTTTGTTGGAATTCCGAAACTACCGCAGGTTCTGATCAAAACTTCCTCGAGCCTGCGAATGAAATCAACCGCGCCCAAAGTTTTTCGCCCAGCCCTTGCGAAGCGCGCGCCCTCGCCTCCGCGTTCCTGAGAACGCATCTCGCTCTCCTCAGCGTGCAGCGCATGCCCGCGCAAATCGAAGATGGGATAGCCGACAAGCTGTCCCGGCCCATGAAAGGTAACGTCGCCGCCGCGGTCGCATTCAAAGACCTCAACGCCCCGCGCCGTCAAAGCCTCCGGAGACGCCAGAATGTTTGCCGCGCGCGCATTGCGACCGAGCGTGATAACCGGAGTATGCTCGAGCAGAAGCAGGGTATCGCCAATTTCGTTCGCTTGGCGTAGATCAATCAGCCGCCGCTGTAGTTCGAGTCCCTCGCTGTAATCCAGGACGCCGAGATTGACGACGGAGATCACTCAAAGCATTATACGTTCGCGCTAGCGCGTGGCCCGTGTCCTCGCCCGCACAATGGGCAAATATGTGTTTCGCGATATTTTTTTGATCGGGGGTTGCGCAAACTACATTCTCTTTGGTATAACAATCAAGTCGAGGACAAAGAACAAGTGTCTACGTGATCCGTTTGAATCTTTACGGACACTTCCGGCATCAAATTCAGTAGCCTCCAATTGACCCCTTTCCGGGGTTCGCATTCGGGAACAAAGTTTCCTGAAGGGTTTCCGCAAAAAGCAGAGCCTCCAAGCGATCTTTAATTTTTGAAACGTCTTCCGCTTCAGCGCGTGTGTGAAAGCTGCGCAGGCTGAAATGGAAGATCGGATGTAACGCGCTGCAATGAGTACTCCAATCTTAGCTTCCGGCCCCCCTGGGCTTTAGAGGCCCTTGGATAGAAGCTCCCGCACTGTTGAAATCAGGTGGAAATCCTGTGCCTCCAGGCGGTTGACAGCAGCGTAGCGGAACGGTAGCTTTAACGGGTTCCGTAAACAAGTTTAGTATCACAAGTTTCGAGGACGCCAAAACCTCTTCTAGAGGTGGCGGCGGATTGAAAGCGCACCGCTCAGGCGGAAAGCGGATCGGTCTTTGACAAAAGGTTGAACGTGCCAGTCGTAAAGAAACAAATGTTCGGGTCAAAAGTCTGAACGTACTCACAAAATGAACTTCCATCTCAGTTGATGGAGGTTGTCGGTCTACCCAGACCGACTCAGGTTTCAAATGAGAGTTTGATCCTGGCTCAGAATCAACGCTGGCGGCGTGCCTAACACATGCAAGTCGAACGAGAAAGTGGAGCAATCCATGAGTACAGTGGCGACCGGGTGAGTAACACGTGACTACCTACCCTTGAGTGGGGGATAACCTCGGGAAACCGAGG
>JANYKL010000182.1 GCA_025361625.1 Acidobacteriaceae bacterium | reverse complement strand
TCGTCGACTACATCATGCCCGCGGGCAGCTCTTTGACCGAGACCAACCGGGTAATCACTCATGTTGAAGAGATGTTGCGCGAAGTTCCCGAGGTCGAAAGCACATCGCGACGAACCGGGATGCAACTTGGACTAGCCGCAGTCACCGAGGCCAATACCGGGGACATCACAGTCAAGCTTAAAGAGAAGCGAAGTCGAGCGATCGATGACATCATCGAAGATGTGCGCGGCGACATAAAGAAAGAGGAGCCTGCGCTTGATGTTGAATTTATACAAACATTGCAAGATATGATCTCCGACCTTAGCGGTGAGCCTCAGCCGGTTGAGATCAAGCTATTTTCGCCCGATCAAGCCACCCTGGCAGAATGGGGGCCAAAGATTGGAGATGCGATCACCAAGGTGCCAGGCGTCGTCGACGTCTTGAACGGAATCGACAACTCAATTAGCGGTCCGGCTGTGATGTTTCAAATTAATCCGTCGGTGGCGGCCCGCGCAGGCTTCACCCCGGAAGAAATTGCCACCACCGCCGCAGCGTTGGTCGAAGGCGAGCCATCCACGATCCCGGTGGTCGCGAACGATCATGCGTACACGCTGCGGGTGCGATTCCCTGATGCCAATCGATCCTCGATTGAGGCGCTGCGCAATACGATGATCACCAGCAGTACGGGAAGAACCGCCACCCTCGGCGCTCTTGCAAATGTTGTATCGATTCCCGGGCAAACCGAAGTACGTCGCGATAACTTGCAGCGCCAGGTCACCGTCTCGGCTCGACTCGAAGGCACCGACCTTGGAACGGCCATCTCCAAGGTGCAAGCTGCGATTGCGAAATTGCATGTTCCGGCGTCGGTGCGCGTGGAGTATGGCGGGACATACAAGGAGCAGCAGAAGTCGTTTAAAGATCTCGTTCTCGTGCTCGCGCTAGCCATCGTCCTCGTATTCTGCGTGCTGCTCTTTGAATTTGGAACGCTGGCCGCCCCCGTCGCCATTCTTTCGTCGGCGCTGCTCTCAACCTCGGGTGTGATCATCGCTCTCCTGATTACGCGCACGACCTTTAACATTTCTTCCTTCATGGGCATGATCATGGTCATCGGCATAGTAGCGAAGAACGGAATTCTGCTGCTCGACGCCGATGACAAGTTCCGCGATTTAGGGTTCGGGCCCGCAGAAGCGATTCTGCAGGCGAGCCGCAGAAGGCTTCGTCCGATCGTCATGACGGCTTTGGCGACACTGGCTGGCATGCTCCCGCTATCCTTCGCCATCGGCGCGGGTTCGCAGATGTTGCAACCTTTGGCAATTGCCGTAATTGGAGGCGTGGTGATCTCTATGGTGCTTTCGCTCGTGATCACGCCGGCTGTTTACTTTTTTGTTACCGGCGGCCTGAAGAACCGCAGCGCCAACGTTAGCGCTCTCGAGACTAGCGAAATAACGGGCTGAAGACTTCAGGCAGTCGCAAGGTCCCAAATCGTTTTGGAGGATTATGAAAATAAAATTTATCAACTCAATTTTGTGCCTGGCGTTGTGGGTTGCCGCCTGTGCTTGCATTTTCGCAATACAACCGGCGATGGCGCAGTCTGACTATCAGGTGGTCAAAACTATGACCCTGGGGGGCGACGGCGGCTGGGACTACGTCTATCTCGATAGCTCGGCACATCGGGCTTACATCGCCCGTGCTACGCGTTTTCAGGTTGTCGATCTCGAGGCTGGAAAACTGGTCGGCGAGATTCCTGACACCAAAGGCGCTCACGGCGTTGCTATGGTTCCGGAACTCGGAATCGGCTTCACCAGCAATGGCCGCGAAAATACTTCGAGCGTGTTCGATCCGAAGACTTTGCAAGTGTCGGAGAAAGTTAAAACTGGCGAGGGCCCGGACGCCATCATTTATGAGCCCTTCTCGAAGATGGTCTACACCATGAACGGCCACGGCAAGAGCGCTTCCGTGATCGATCCTAAGACTCGCAAAGTAGTCGCGACGGTCACATTGAGCGGTAAACCTGAAACCCCGGTGTCCGATGGCAAGGGCCGCATCTACATCAACATTGAAGACAAAAATTCACTCGCAGTCGTCGACGTCAAGACGAACAAAGTTGTCGCGGAGTGGCCGATGGCTGGCTGCGAGGAACCGACCGGCCTCGACATGGATCGGGACGACAGCGTTTTATTTGCTTCCTGCGGGAGCAAAGTCATGGCGATCGTCGACGCCAAGACCGGAAAGTTGATCACGACTGTTCCCATCGGCGACGAAAGTGACGGTTTGGCTTACGACCCTAAAATGAAGATCGCGGCATCCTCGAACGGCGAAGGAAATATGACTTTCGTCGGCAAGAAGGATGGAAAGTACGCCGTGCTAGCGACCGTGCCAACTAAAAAGGGTGCGCGCACCATTGGGTTTGATCCGTCGACCGGACAATTTCTGACGGTTACCGCCGACCTGGGCCCAGCGCCGAAGCCTAGCCCCGACAATCCACGTGGACGCCCCACACCATTGCCAAATTCCTTTGTGATGATCGCAGTCGGCAAGAAGTAAATTCTGCGACCTGACTGTAATCAGAGCGAAGATTGGGGCAGCAATGAAAAGAAGAGATTTTTTAAAATCCTCAGCCACGGTGGGGGCCGCCATAACAACTGTTGGCGTCCCCACCGGGGCGTTTGCCGCAAGTGAAGGCACTCCTTGCGCCTCTGGCTCATTTCCTCAAACTCCTAAGCTTACGAAATATATCGTTGAATTCCTACGCAACACTCAATTTAAAGACCTTCCGGCTGATGTAATTGAGCTGGGAAAAAAATCTATTCTTGACGGCCTGGGGCTGGCACTGGCTGGCGCGCGCGCTGAAAACGGAAAAATATTCCGCAAGTATGCGGCTAGCCTTGGCCTTCCCGATCGCGGCTCAACCGTCATGGGGACGAAGAGTAAACTCACTCCTCGCTTCGCGGCATTTGCGAATGCCCTCGCCATCCACGTGGAGGACTTTGACGACACGCAACTCGCGGTCGCTAAAGACCGGGTTTATGGTTTGCTTACTCATCCTACGGCGCCGGTTCTTCCTCCTTTGCTCGCACTAAGCGAAGGGGGTGCTACCAGGGCCAGAGATTTTCTTGTGGCCTATCACCTTGGCGTAGAAGTGGAGTGCAAAATTGCCGAAGCGATCTCGCCCCGGCACTACCAGGACGGCTTCCATTCCACTGGGACGGTTGGCGTGTACGGCAGCACCAGCGCTTGCGCCAAGTTGCGCAATTTCACTGACGAGCAGATGGCGCGCTCGTTTGGCATCGCCGCGAGTCAAGGCGCAGGTTTGCGCGAGAATTTCGGGACGATGATGAAGTCGTTCCATGCGGCTCATGCGGCTGAGGTCGGAATCTTTTCTACCGACCTCGCGGCGATGGGATGGACCGGAGCACCCCAGATTCTCGAAGCCGACCGTGGATTTTTCCGCGCCTTTGGCGGTGCTTACGATCCAGCCGCAATCTTTCACAAACTCGGGAAACCCTGGACGTTCGCCGATCCGGGCGTCTCGATCAAGCCCTATCCCTGCGGGTCACTCACGCATCCTGGCATGACCGAAATGGAACGCCTGATTCGCACCGAGAAAATCAAAGCGGCAGACGTGGATTTCGTCGAAGTGGGAACCAACAAAAATATTCCTAATGCGCTCATTCACCACCATCCAAAAGATAATTTGCAAGCCAAGTTCAGCATGGAATTCTGCATGGCCATTCTTCTCGTCGACGGAAAAGCGGGGCTGCGCGAATTCACTGACGCCGTCGTGAATCGGCCTGATGTGCAGGCGATGATCGATCGCATTCGCTTCGGCACTGACCCAGTAGCCGAGGCCGCGGGGTATGACAAGATGACAACCATCATTAAAATTCACCTGAAAGATGGTCGGGTTATCTCAGGCCGTGCAGACTTCGGTAAAGGCAGCCCTTCGAATCCCATGAGCTACGACGAAGTAGCCGAAAAATTTCAAGGGTGTGCCGAATACGCGGAGTGGCCCACCGATCGAACCCGAAAGATCGTCGAGATCGTAAAAAATCTTGAGTCTCTGGACGATATGCGAACCTTGACTCAACTCTGCGCTGGATAACTTTATCCGCAAAAAGAATTGAACAGTAGTAAACGAATGCTCAACCGAATAGCAGTTCACGCCGCATGGGCAGTTCTCATTTTCACCGTTCACCGTCCTGCGGGCGCGATAGATAGAGTTCCGAGGTTGCGGGAGGTTTAAGTATCTGTGAACTACGCAGCTCTTTTTCGGTCGGCTCTGGTGACGTTGCTAAGAAACAAGATGCGCAGCATCTTGACCGTTCTTGGTATCACGATCGGCATCGCAGCAGTCATTTGCGTGGTTGCTATCGGTAA
>JANYKL010000177.1 GCA_025361625.1 Acidobacteriaceae bacterium | reverse complement strand
GCGTCTTTGCCGACATCGATTGATCCGACGCGATCGTCGACGCCCACGATCCAGGCTGCGTTCAGAGTGATCATCCTTAGCGCTTCATCCTCGGTTGCTCCGCCGTAGCGGATTGCCTTCGCGGCTTCTTGATTGAGGCGGCGAGTGTAATCTTCGGAGTCGCTCTTGATTGCGACCTTAACTCCTTTGCGCATCGCCAGCACGGCGTTCCATGGGATGGCGTCCCACGCCTCCTGCTTAAATCCCCACCAGTCAGCGAAAGTCGCGATGCCGACGTTGTTAGCGGCTAGCTGATCGGCAACTTTATAGGCCTCGAGCGCGTGATGAAAGGCGCGGAGGTTGTAGCCGAACTCTTTCGCCATGGCGATTTCGGTGAGCATTTCGTCGGCGCGGTAGCAGTGGATCTGCACCATGACTTTGCCGCGGAGGACGTCGGCGAGGGCTTCGAGTTTCAGGTCGCGCTTTGGCGGCACGGCGTCTTTATCTTTATGACTCGAGTCTTTATCTTTATCTTTGTCTTTGTCTCTGTTTCTGTTTCTGTTTCTCTCGCTGCCATTCTCGGCGTCAGTGCGTTTCGTTTTCAGGTTGTATTTGTCCCACTCGCGCATGTATTCCTGCGCTTGAACTAAAGCTTCGCGTTGCACCGCGAAATTTCCCATGCGTGTTGAGGGAAGCTGCTCGCGGCCTCCGTAGACTCGCTTTGGATTTTCGCCGCTCGCGAATTTGATCGAGCGCGGCGCATTCGGAAAGAGCAGCGCATCGCGGGAGTCTCCGTATTTATGCTTGATGACTATGGACTGGCCGCCAATGACATTCGCTGATCCATGCAGAAGGAGTGAAGTCGTGACGCCTCCAGCGAGGGCGCGGTAGATCGCCTTGTCCTGATAATCGAAAGCGTCCTTCATCATCATCTGCGGAGTGACGGGGCTGGTCGCTTCATTCACGTCGTCGTCGAGCGCGATGTGTGAGTGGGAGTCGACTATGCCGGGGGTGAGGTATTTTCCCTGAGCATCGATAACGGTGGCGCTCTCGGGAACGGTAACGTTTTCGCCGACGGCCGCAATTTTGCCGTCTTTGATGTAAACAGAGCCGTTCTTTATGACGCCGTGCGTTACGGTCATCACCGTCGCGTTCTTGATCAGAAGGTCCTGACGCGGCGGAGGAGTGGTTTGAGCTGAGGCCGCGAGTGTCGCCGTCAGTGTCGCGGTCAAGGCCGCTACGATAAAGGCAAAGCGTTTCAAGATCAGTGGCATCCGTGGATTCCCCCGGAGATCATGATTAATGAGAATCATTGAGAACTAACGAGAATTATTGACAACATTGCGGAGAACTTTGGATTGTAGGGCCGTTGACGAAGGCGGTCAACGAAAACAGCGGCGCACCCTGGCGATAGACACAACACTTGCCCACACCTTTCCAGTCGTGTCACCATCAAGCCGTGAAAATTCTAACTTCGATGGTTCTCTTCTCCGCGATGTCGTTGTCTGCGCTTGCGGCCGATTGTCCGAAAGATCAGGCGAAGAGCGAGGCTGTGTTAATGGAGCAGGAGCAGAGATGGGCTGACGCGCTTAACCGTAAAGACGTAAATGCGGTCGGCTGCTTGCTCGCTACAGAATTTGAAGACGCCGATGTCGACGGCTCACTGCACACGCGGAAAGAGACGCTCGACAGGATTCCCAACAAGAAACCGGGAACGAACCAGCTCTCCGAGCTTCGCGCGCACATCGAGGGGAATCTCGGATTCACGCGAGGGTTGGCTACGTTGACGGATGCTTCGGGCAAGGTGGTGGCTCGGGTGCGTTTTACCGACGTTTTTATTTTTCGCGATGCGCGATGGCAGGCGATGGCGGGGCACGAGTCGTTGATGGGCGAGGCGCATCGCTAGATGCGCGCCGTAGTGCAGCGCGTCAGTCGCGCGCAGGTTTCTGTCGACGAAACAATTGTTGGCCAGATTGGCCCGGGACTGCTCGTGCTGCTTGCAGTTGCTGCGGCCGATTCCCCTGCAGACGCGGACTATCTCGTCGAGAAAATTATTGGCCTTCGCATCTTTGAAGATGAGGGCGGCAAGATGAATCTTGCGCTTGATGAGGTCGCGGGCTCCGTGCTGGTGGTCTCGCAGTTCACGTTATACGGAGACACTCGAAAAGGCAGGCGCCCGTCTTCGACGCGGCGGCCCCGGCTGAGAAGGCGCGTGAGTTGTACGAATATTTCTCGGATAGAGTGCTCGCCGCCGGCATGCGCTGCGAAACCGGAATCTTTCAGGCTGCCATGCAGGTGGAGTTGGTCAACGACGGGCCAGTGACGATCCTGCTAGATTCAAACAAGACCTTCTGAATCTCCACCGGAAGGTTGCGCGACGCCCACACGCTCGGGGACGGACTCGTTGCACAGGATGAAGGTGAGAGGGCGCGTCTTCGTTTGACGTTTGACCGATTTCCACAACGCACGGTAGACTAATTGAGTTTGCCTGTACTTGCGGGCCACGTTCTGGGGCCGCGCCGCTTTTCCGGTCACAAGCCGTTGCGGAACACAGCAAGCACAAGTTTGTTTCTTCCGAGCTGCGCTCGGCTGGACGGGCGAGGGCGTCCGTCCCCATAGTGAATATTGCGGCACTTGCATTGGGGCACATATTGAGGCACGAGGAGAATCTATGTACGCGGTGATCCGCGCTGGTGGTAAGCAGTACAAGGTCTCGCCGGGTGATGTGATCCGGATGGAAACGCAGGAAGATAAAGACGGCAAGGTCGAGTTTAACGACGTGCTGGCGGTTTCGGCTGAAGCGGGGAAAGTAGCTTCGGCAGGTTCGGGAGCTCTAGTGACCGGCGAAGTCGTGGAGCAGGGCCGCGGCAATAAAATTCTCGTGTTCCATTACAAGCGCAAGAAGCAATATAAGAAGCTGCGCGGGCACCGGCAGAATTACAGCGCGGTGCGGATTACCGAGATTGCTTTTGACGGCCAGTCGTTCAAGGCTCCGACGGTCGAGAAGAAAGAGAAGAAAGTGCGCAAGGCTCCCGAGGGTGTGGAGCACGTCGCACACGATGAGGTGAAGCGCTCGAAGCGTCCTGGCAAAAAGGCCGTGAAGAAACACATCGCTCATCCTCAAGCAAAGAAGACTACGAAGAAGAAGGCGGCGGGGAAGAAGAAACGCAAGTAGTCACAGACGCCTTTAATTGCATTTGATTTAGCGGATTTGGCAACTTGCCAACGGAATTGGAACTTTATGGCGCATAAAAAGGGACAGGGCACATCACGAAACGGGCGCGATTCTAACGCGCAGCGGCTGGGGTTCAAGGCCTTCGGCGGGCAGTTGGTCCCGGGTGGAACGATTATTGTCCGTCAGCGCGGAACTCGGGTTAAGCCGGGGTTGAACGTGGGGCGCGGCAAGGACGACACGCTTTTTGCCAAGATCACGGGACGCATCAAGTTCCTCGACAAGGGCTCGATGGGAAAGTTCGTGATGGTCGAGCCGGAAGCTATCGCCGCAGAGTAGGACGGGCGGCTCGGAGCGATGCGGCTTGCCGCGTCTATGTAAAGTCGACGTGTTTTTGAAAGCACGCAAGGATGATGCCTCGGCGAATCGTCGAGGCTTTTTACGTTTGCTTAAAGTTCCTTTGGCGCTGCTTTTTGAGCGGGCACGCCGCCCGGCCCAGACTTCCCACTCATAGAAGTAAGTTTCGGAAGTTAGTTTCGGAAGTTAGTTTCGGAATTAAGTTTAAAATTACATCGGACTTATGTTTATTGATGAGGCAAAAATCCGTGTCAAGGCAGGGGACGGCGGCAATGGCTGCATGGCGTTCCGCCGGGAGAAGTTTGTGCCGCGAGGCGGGCCTTCGGGTGGCGATGGCGGGCGCGGCGGTGATATTTGGATGGAATCGAGCGAAAGCCACAATACGCTGGTTCATTTCCGCTTCAATCCTGAATACAAGGCGGAGCGCGGGCGCCACGGTGAGGGCGATAAGAAAACGGGGCGAGACGGCGAGAGCATCGTCCTGAAAGTTCCGGTAGGGACGGTTGTCTACGACGAAGACACGGGCGCCGTCGTTCATGATTTTTCGCACGTCAATGAGAAGGTTGTGATTGCTCGCGGTGGCCGGGGCGGTCGCGGCAATGCTCAGTTTGCAACTTCGACGCATCAGGCTCCGCGTGAGCATGAGGAGGGCCGCGCCGGAGAAGACCGGAATTTCCGGCTCGAGCTCAAGCTTCTGGCGGATGTCGGGCTCGTAGGGTATCCGAATGTTGGCAAGTCAACGTTGATTTCGCGCATTTCGGCTGCGCGGCCCAAGGTGGCGGACTATCCGTTCACTACGCTTGAACCGAACCTTGGCGTGGTGCTGGTCGGCGACACGGGGAGAGAAGAAAGCTTTGTGGTGGCAGATATTCCCGGCCTGATTGAGGGAGCGCACACGGGAGCGGGACTCGGGACGCAGTTTCTCCGGCACATTGAGCGCACGCGGCTGCTGGTTCATTTGGTCGACGTGTCGGATGGCAGCGGACGGACGGATGTAATTCAGGATGTCGATGTAATTCGGGATGAGCTTGAAAGCTTCGGCGCCGGGCTCGAGAAGAAACCCACCATTTTAATCGCCTCGAAAATTGACGTGGCCAACCCGGAGAAGCTTAAAAAACTGAAGCAGTGGGCTACGCGGCGGAAGTTGAAGCTTTATCCGATTTCGGCGGTAACGGGCGAGGGGATCGAGAAGCTGAAGTTTGCCATGGCGGCCGAAGTGAAAACGGCCCGCAAGGCCGCCGCGGTAGCGGCACTCGACTTGGACGAAGACCACTTCTCGGAACGGAAAGCGTAACCCTAAAGTAGGCGGACAGAAGCTTCCTCCCAACCCTTGCGTGCTAAACTTTGTTCAGGCTAACCCTAGACTCCCTGGACCCTGATTTGATTGAACTTGCACCCTCCATACTCTCGGCGGACTTCGCCCATCTGGCGGATCAGGTCGAGCAAGCAGTTGCGGGCGGCGGCAGCGTTATCCACGTCGACATCATGGATGGGCACTTTGTGCCTAATCTGACGATCGGGCCTCCGGTCGTGAAATCGTTGCGGCGGGCAACCCGGCTCCCTCTTGATTGCCATCTGATGATAGAGAACCCCGATCAATTTATTGCTGACTTTGCCGACGCCGGAGCAGACTGGATTTCGGTGCACCAGGAAGCTTGTTGTCATTTGAATCGGACGCTTCATCTGATCAAGAACCATAACTGTGTGGCGGGCGTCGTGATTAATCCTGCAACGCCGGTGGAATCGCTGAGCGAGGTTCTCGACATTGTCGATTACGTGCTGGTGATGAGCGTGAATCCGGGATTTGGCGGGCAGAAGTTTATTCCCGCCGCGCTGCACAAATTGCGGCAACTGGCGGAGATGCGATCGCATCGCGGCTACAAATTTCGCCTGGAAGTTGACGGCGGAATCGGGATGGATACGGTTGCCGATGTGGTTCGGGCCGGTGCGGAAATTCTGGTGGCTGGCAATGCGGTGTTCGGCAAGGGCGATCCCAAGGCGAATGCGTCGGCATTGCTCGATGCGGCGAAGAGCGCGAGTTTGCAAAAGGTGTAATGCAGCTGTTTGCCGTCAGCTGGTAGCTTAGAGCTCATAGACAAAGATCCGGCGAAATTCGGTCGGTTTTTACGAGGTTTTCTTATGCAAAGTAATTTTAAATTTTTGATTCTTGCAGCGCTGCTCTCGCTGACGGTCGCTTGCACTAATAAGAAGTCGGTCAACCCTCTCGCTAACGTTGGGTCCAAGCAGCCGGACAAAGTGCTTTTTGACCGCTCCATGGATGCCATGCGCCACAACCGTTTTGACGTGGCGCGCATGACGTTGCAGACCCTGATCAATACGTATCCTGACTCGGAATTTATTGCTCGCGCAAAATTGGCAGTCGCTGATTCCTGGTATGCGGAAGGCGGCACGACCGCAATGCAGCAGGCAGAGATCGAATATAAGGATTTCCGCACCTTCTTTCCCAACATGCCGGAAGCAGCTGAGGCGCAATTGAAGGTTGCGAACATCCACTATCAGGAGATGGAAAAGCCTGATCGCGACTACACCCATGCCAAGCGAGCGGAAGAAGAATACCGCGCGCTGATCCAGCAGTATCCGGACAGCAAGCTCGTGCCGCAAGCGAAGCAACGCCTGCGCGAAGTGCAGGAAGTTTTGGCAGAGCGAGAATTTGAAATCGGCCGGTTTTATTACATGAAGCTGGCTTATCCAGCGGCGATTGCACGTTTGAAGACGCTCGCCGATCGCTACCCCCTCTATAGCGGCGCAGATCAGGCCCTGTATTTGCTGGGTCAGGCGTATGAAGGGGAAATCGAACTCGTCCGCAAGAACGGGCGAATGAACGAAGTTACCAAAAGCAAGATGATTGCCGACTTGATGAAGGACGTTTCCGAGACTTACGGAAAGATCATCACGCGCTATCCGGCAATGGATCGAGCGGTCGACGCAAGAGACAAGTTGGTGGCTCTGAAGCAACCCGTGCCTCGCCCAACTCGCGCCATGCTTGAACAGAACAAGAAAGAAGTTGCCAGCCGGCAATCTGCAAGCATGGTTTCGGGCATGCTCGGTACTTTTGAAAAACATCCGGATGTCGCTAAGGCGTCGCATGTCGGCGATCCAACTCTTATAGATTCAGCACCGGTCACCGCAACGGATGTGGTGAAGAAGGTGAGCCGTTCGGCGGGCATGGGTGGTGGTGGAGAGAACAGCGTCAGCGTCGAAACCGCCAACGGAGACCCCGCAGCGAGTCAGGTATCCCCGCGCTCTGATGCGCCTGCGGGCACCGCTCCTGACCCGGCAATTTCTTCTGTACCTGGCCAGCCGGGGGCCGCTCCGGATCCGGCCGCAGCGGCGGCTGAATTGAAGCCCGTTCCGGCTGATCCGAATGAGCTAAAGCCCAACGTTGATGCCGGCGATCCCAACACACTTCCCCCTCTCCAGCAGAGCAACCAGATTGAGGACCAAGCTGGTGGAACATCAAACTCGGCTTCGACAAAGGCTTCTTCTAAAGATGAGGAGATGGCCGATATCTCTTCGAGCAAGAAAAAGAAGAAAAAGGGTGTTAGTAAGCTGAATCCTTTTTAGCTCGCTGTGTTGGACCGGCAGGGACGCCGAGGCCAAATGGTGGCAGCCACAAATCATCCCTGTTAAAGCCTTAATGGGCCAAAACGGTAGATTTACCCCTTTCGCCCCGTGCCCACATCGGTTACCTCCGTTTTAACCTTTGTAACCCCGTCCGGCACGAACGTGGTCTACAGCCTTGTTGGGTTTTCTGGCATCTTAATAAGTGATGTAAGGCTTGCGGCCCAAGGCAGTCCGGGAACACGGGGTTCCGATGAAGAGTCTGGGAAAGGTTATCCGATCCGTACAGGCATTCGGGCGCGAACTCTCCAGGCTGTCCACCCCAGTCATTCCTTTTGTCGCCCCTAAAATTGGTATTGCCCTCGGTGGCGGCTTCGCTCGCGGTATCGCTCATATCGGCGTCCTGAAAGTTCTCGAAGAAGAAGGCATTCCGGTCAGCATGATCGCGGGCACCAGTGTGGGCTCGATCATGGGCGCCGCCTATTGCAGCGGCATCAGCATTGCTGAACTTGAAGAGATGGCAGAGACGGTCAGGTTCACAACTTTTGCCCGCTGGACTATTTCTCGTTACGGCTTTGCTAGCAACGACCGCATGGCAGTGTTCTTACAGCGCATTTTGAAGGCGCACACGTTTGAAGAGCTACAGATTCCGCTCGGCGTGACTGCAACCGACTTCAATACGGGCAGCGCGGCGGTGTTTACCACCGGTTCGATTATTGATCCGGTGCGCGCGAGTTGCGCTTATCCGGGAATGTTTCTACCGGTCGAGATCGATGGAAAGTGGATGGTGGATGGCATGCTCTCGCATCCGGTGCCGACGCGTCCCGTGCGCGCGATGGGAGCGGAGCGCGTAATTGGCGTTCATCTCAAGGGGCAATGGTCGAAGTCGACTGCTCCCCGGCACATGCTGGATGTCGTCGGACAGTCGTTTGCGATCGCGCAAGACACAATGAGTTCGGTTTGGAGATCGGCGGCAGACATTGTGATTGAGCCCGATGTCGCCGGTTTTGACTATGCCGATTTCAAAAAGGCCAGCCAGTTGATCAAAGTCGGCGAAGTCGCCATGCGCAGTGCCTTGCCGGAAGTGCGAAAATGGCTAACAGCTTCGCTTGACGTTACCGCTCCGGCCTCTCCAATCATTGTGAACCCTGCCCCGAAAACGGCACTCGCTTAGCTATCAATGAAACGTGCTCTGCCCCTGCCATCGTGTCGTCACGTGATGCCCCAGCCAATAACATGACAGGAACAGCCTAGTCGTCTTCCTTGCAGGCGTTTTACTTTCCTATACAAAATGTTCCAAAGATCAGATTGAGGATGTCATCGGTGGTGGTTGCGCCGGTGATTTCGTCCAAGGGGCGGAGTGCTCCGTAGAGGTCGAGCAAAAGCATTTCGTGGGGAACTTTACCTTCGACTGCATGCTCGGCGATGTCTAATGCGGCGAGAGCATCGCCGACCAGATTTTGATGGCGCACGCTGGTCAGGAAGCCGGATTCCATTTGCGTCGTCGCTTCGCCTCCGATCTGATTCAGGATGGCCGCTCGCAAGGCTTCGATTCCATCGCCGGTCAGGGCGGAGGTTGCGATTGATTGAAAGTCGGGCTCTTGCGCAGAGAGAATCCCCGGCCTTGCCAGGCTTGGACCGTCGGGGCGTCCGTCCGCACCCGAACCATGCTCACTCGAATCATGCCCACCAGGATCGTCCCCACTCGAACCATGCTCGCTTGAAACGCTCAGGTCAGATTTGTTTCTCACGATCAGGGCCGGGCGGCCTTTTACTTGTTGAAATATCTCTTCGTCTTCCTCGGTGTGCGGTCCGGAGTGGTCGAGCACGATTAGGACCAGGTCGGCATCGGCTAAAGCTTCCATCGATTTTTTGATGCCCATGCTCTCGGCTTCATCCAGAGACTTTCTTATCCCGGCGGTGTCGACAAGTTCCACGGGAATTCCTCCGATGGCGACGGTTTCGCTGACCAGGTCGCGAGTCGTGCCGGGTTGGGCGGTCACGATGGCGCGTTCGCGTTCCACGAGGCGGTTGAAGAGGCTTGACTTGCCTACGTTGGGGCGTCCGACGATGGCAAGGGTCAGACCTTGATGAATGAGCTTGCCGAACTTGAAAGAGCTCGCCAGTTGTTCGAGCGGCGTTTTGACTTCAGCGATACGCTCGAGAATCGTGGCGTCGGGCGCAACCGAGATATCGTCTTCGGCGAAGTCGATGCCAGCTTCAAGCAGGGCGATGAGGTCAATCAACATTTTCTTGATCGGCTTCAGTCGATTCGAGAGCGCGCCCTCGAGTTGCTGCGAGGCCACCTTCGCCTGAAACAGTGTCTGCGAGTCGATCAGGTCGCGAACTGCTTCGGCTTGGGTCAGATCGAGGCGGCCATTCAGAAAGGCGCGCATGGTGAATTCTCCGGGTTCGGCCAGGCGGGCGCCGCGTGCCAACGAGAGTTCGACGATGTGGCGAAGGACTACGGGCGATCCGTGGGCGGAGATTTCTACTATGTCGTCGGTCGTGTAGGAGCTGGGTTGTGCGAAGTAGGTGACGACAACTTCGTCGACGCGGGCAGTTTTTGTGGCCGGAGTCTTCGTCTCCGTTGCGTCAGCAACGGTTTCCACAGAGCGGGCAGGAGTGCCCACTCTGGGTAGTGCTTCAATTGGTTCTATCAGATCGCAATGGACTGCGCGGCCCGGTTGCAGATCGCTCGTTAGGCTTAACATCGGTTTCGCGATTGCTTTTGCTTGGGGACCGGCCAGCCGAACGACTCCAATGCCACCGCGGCCGGGCGGGGTGGCGATGGCGACGATGGTGTCATCGAGATTCATGAACGATGGAATGAAAACATCGACCACAGCGGCCGATCCTGATGTTCCGCAAACGGGGGAACCGGCCTCAGAACGCACACCTGCATTCCATTGCTATCACCCTAACTATCATCCGACGTTGCGGCGTTTGCCGGGGTAGTGGAGGAGCGGGAAAAAACGGGGCCACCTCATAACGTTCGAGTAAACGCTATCACGTTCGAGTTAACAGAGCGCGATCGGCGAGCGACGAACGGCGGGCGCGTGCGGACGGGCGGGAACGAGGAGCGGAGCGGATCTCAATTTCTCAATTAGTGTGATCGCCTGATTACCACAATTACTTCCGGTTTGCCCGTTATCCGCTCCGAAACCACGGAGATCCGAAAGACAGGCCATGCCGGTTTCAAACCTGTTATTCTCACTCTCGAATGAGGAAGTCCAACTGATGCGACGTCTGCTTTTAATTGTGCCGTTCATCCTTTGCATCGTTCCATCTTCACTGTATGCGCAGGAACCGAAGCCGAAAACCGGGCATTACTTGTTCGCTTGGGCAGGGGATCGCGCCCGCCAAGGCAAAGATTTTCTCGCCGTCATCGATGCCG
>JANYKL010000140.1 GCA_025361625.1 Acidobacteriaceae bacterium | reverse complement strand
ACATCCCGGATGGGCATCATGGGCAGCTTGCGTGTTTCGAATTTTTCCTTGGTCTGGGTCACTGATTCGCCTTCTGCTCCGGAGGACTGTGCTCTCCGGCAGCGGTAGTCTTTATAAGAATATCACGCACAACGACCGGCTTTGGCGAGAGTATTTCTGTGTACATTCTAATTGACCAACACAGTCAAACACCCTGCGTAAAAACCTTAGGCAAGTTGTTGGCGTATTCGGGCAAAAAGCTAAAAGCCCGCTCGGTTCGGAGCGGGCCTGTTACTTATGTCCTCAAAGAGCTTAGCCGGCTTTTTCCATCGCAGGCAGGGAAATGTCTCGGCGATCGACCATTTCCTTGGTCACTTCAAATTCTTTCACACGTTTCTGGCTGGGCAGCTGGTACATCAGGTCCAGCATCAGCTCTTCCAGTATCATGCGCAGTCCGCGGGCGCCCACTTTGCGCGCCATGGCTTCACGGGCAATGGCCGCCAGCGATCCGTCAGAGAAGCGCAGCTTCACGTTCTCGAATTCGAACATGCGCTGGTACTGCTTCACGATGGCGTTGCGCGGACGCGTAAGAATCTCGATCAGCGCGGCTTCGTCCAGATCGTTCAGAATGCCGACCACAGGCAGGCGTCCGACGAATTCTGGAATCAGGCCAAAGCGGACCAGATCTTGCGGCTCGGCTTTCTGCAAAAGTTCGGTGTCACGCTTGGCGGCTTCGGTAAATTCTTTTTCCTTGGCTTCGTTGGTGCGGAAGCCCATGGACTTTTTGCCGACGCGCCGGGCAATAATCTTTTCCAGTCCCACGAATGCGCCGCCGCAGATGAACAGGATGTTGGTGGTATCTACGGGCGTGAATTCCTGGTGAGGATGTTTGCGTCCGCCTTGCGGAGGAACGTTGGCGATGGTGCCTTCCAGAATCTTCAGCAGCGCCTGCTGGACGCCTACTCCGCTCACGTCGCGGGTGATGGAGGGATTCTCGTCCTTGCGGCCAATCTTGTCGATTTCGTCAATGTAGATGATGCCGGTCTGGGCGCGGTTCACGTCCCCTTCGGCGGCCTGCAGCAGTTTAAGGATGATGTTCTCGACATCTTCACCCACATAGCCAGCCTCGGTGAGGGTCGTCGCGTCCACAATCGCGAAGGGAACGTCGAGCATGCGCGCGAGCGTCTGCGCGAGCAGCGTCTTGCCGGTTCCCGTGGGGCCGATCAGCAGGATGTTCGATTTCGTCAGTTCGACGCCGTCGCCCGTGCGCTGCCGATTCATGTAAATGCGCTTGTAGTGGTTGTAGACTGCGACCGCAAGTTTCTTCTTCGTCTGCTCCTGCCCGATCACGTACTCGTCGAGGAAGTTCTTTACTTCCTGCGGCTTAGGCAACTGGTTCGGAACCGCTGCAGCGGGAGTTGTGGTACGGTCGTCTTCGAGAATGGAGTTGCAAACCGCCACACACTCGTCACAGATATACGCCCGCGGATAATCGCTTGGCGACGAGATCAGTTTAGCGACCGCGTCCTGCGACTTGTGGCAGAACGAGCAACGCAACATCTCTTCCGAACCCGATCTCGTTTTCACTCGGCCTGACTCCTTAATTACCCGGCTAATTTCGGGCGATTTTGCTAAAACGCTTCAACCAGACCAGCGCAGGTCTCTCGCTATCGCCGCTTCGACCGCTATCTCGTCTTATAGATAATATCGTCTATGATTCCATATTCCTTAGCCTGCTGCGAATTCATGATGAAGTCGCGCTCCACGTCCTTCTCCACTTTATCCAGCTTTTGCCCGGTGTGCTTGGCCAGTAACTGATTGGTAATCTCCCTCATGCGCAGAATTTCCCGCGCGTGAATGTCGATATCCGTCGCCTGCCCTGAAAGCCCTCCCATGGAGGGCTGGTGAATCAGGATGCGTGAATTAGGCAGCGCTAATCTTTTCTTCGCCTGCCCGGCTGACAGGAGCAACGCCGCCATCGACGCCGCTTGCCCGATGCAGATCGTGGTCACATCATTCTTTACATACTGCATCGTGTCGTAAATTGCCATACCAGCTGTAATGGAGCCGCCCGGAGAATTGATGTAAAGCTGTATATCTTTTTCCGGATCTTCCTGTGCCAGAAACAACATTTGGGCGATCACCACGTTCGCGATATTGTCGTCAATCGGAGTGCCGATAAAAATAATGTTGTCCCGCAGCAGCCGGGAATAAATGTCGTAAGCGCGTTCTCCGCGCCCAGTTTGCTCAATCACCATTGGTACCAGCATCATTTGTGGGTCTTTCGTGTTCACGTTCACCCTTTCCACACTTCTCGGCTCAAGTTAGTTCAATTGGGGAGAATCGAAATGGTCCGCAGCAATCATGTGACTACGCGGACTGGTGATACAAAAAATCGAGGGTCTTTTCGTTGCGGAGTCTTGTACGAATTCTATCGAGGCCCCCATCGCGTGTCAATCGAGCGCGCACCGCTTCTGAAGTCTGTTGCCGCGCGAGCGATTCGAGTTCATGGCTCACTTCGTCATCGCTGACCTGCACATTCTCTTCTTCTGCAACTCGCTCCAGCAGTAAGGCCGCTTTCACGTCGTGGATCGCCTGTTCCCGCTGCCCACCCCGGAGACGGTTTAAATCCATCTTCTTCATCTGCTCGGCGGTCAAGCCCTGAGCCGCCAAAGCCCGCAGCCCGCGCTCGAGACGTATATCGATCTGCTGCTCGATCAGCGAATCCGGTACTTCGAAATCGTTTCTCTGAATCAGTTCTCCAACCAGCTTCTCTTTGGCATCATGCTCAACTTGATTTTTCTTCTCCGACTCCATCTGCTCGCGAATCGCCTTCTTGATATCGTCGACTTCCTTGAATTCTCCAAGGTGCTTGGCAAAGTCATCATTCAGCTCCGGCAAACTCTTCGTCTTGATCGCCTTCACTTTGACCTGATAGGTAAAGACCTTTCCCGCCAGCCGCTTGTCTTGTGTGTCGTCCGGATACTTCACGTCGAACGTGCGCTCGTCTCCCACTACCGCTCCGCGCAGATGCTCGCTGAATTCGGGCATCGTATTCGAGCCGCCAAGCTCGACCAGAACTTCATCCATGTGCACCGGCTGTCCCGGGTCCGCTTTCGCTTCGCCGGCCGCCGGCTCAGCACCAGCCTTCGGGCTGCCGTCGAGCGAAACCTGAGCGAAATCTCCATCCGCCAGGGCGCGATCCTGAATATCGGTAAACGTCGCATGCCGCTCACGCAGATCAGCCATCGCCTGCTCAACGTCAGCTTCGGAGATAGAAAAATCAGCCTTCTCCGCGCGCAGCTCTTTGTAGCCTTCCAACTTTATCTCCGGCAAAACCTCGAAGGCTGCCTTAAAACGCAGAGGCTCGTTGTCATGTAAATGGAGATCCGTCACGCGCGGCTGCGATACTGGATGCAGATTGAGCCGCTGCGCCTCCAGCCGGAAAAAACGCGGAATTAGCGCCTCCACCATGTCGGTTTTAAGTTCTTCCGTGAAGCGCTGGCGGATGATCGAGGCCGGCACATGCCCACGGCGGAAACCCGGGATGCGCGCTACTTTTTGATATTTCTGGATTATTAAATCGGTCTCGCGTTTGACTGCCTCGACCGGAACCTCAACTTCAATCTCGCGTTTGGTGGCGCTCACGGCAGCGGGTTTCTCGGTGCCGATCTTCTCTAGCTCCGCGCTTTCCGTGGCTGCGTCGTCCTTTGTCTTTGGGTCTTTCGTTTCAGCGGGGCTCACAATGACCTTTCCATGAACGGCACCGCCGGCAGAGTCATCGTGCTCCGCGGAGGCGAACTCAGCCGCAAGTTTGAGTGTAAAGACTGAAGAGAAGCAACGTCAAACGGCGAAAGGCCGGACCGCCGGAGCCAGCTGGCGGGAATACACTTCTTCCTGTCCGTCGGCAACAAGCAGTGAGGCGCCGTCTAAGCACACGCGCAATATTTCTCTCGGAAGCCGCCAGGAGTGCTCGCTCTCATCCAGTTGCCATACTGTCGCCGTAGCTTCTCGCCGTACCTTCTCGCCATACCTTCTCGCCATACAATGAAAAGAATGGCAACACCAGAATGGCTACAGGTACTGAGCGCAGAGGTGATCAGCTGCACCCGCTGTCCGCGATTAGTCCAATACCGCGAGCAGGTCGCCCGCGAAAAACGCCGCGCCTACCGCGATCATGAATACTGGGGCAAGCCCGTCCCCGGTTTCGGAGATCCCGCAGCCCGCGTCATGGTCCTTGGCCTCGCTCCCGGAGCCCACGGGTCTAACCGCACCGGCCGCCCTTTCACCGGAGATTCCTCCGGCGCCTTTATGTATCCCATCCTGCACCAAGCCGGGTTCGCCTTAATTCCGACGGCGCTAGCTCGCGACGATGGCCAGGCACTCACCGATCTCTATATCACCGCCGCCGCCCGCTGCGCTCCCCCAGACAACAAACCGCTGCCGAGCGAACTAGCCAACTGCGCCGCCTATCTAGAGGCCGAATTCGAAGGCCTGAAGAATCTGCGTGTGGTAGTAGCGTTAGGGAAGATCGCTTTCGACGCCTATCTGAACCACCAACTTCGGAGAAAAATAATTTCAAACCGCCGCGGATACGAATTCCGTCACGGGGCCGAATACGCCTTCTTGGATGAGCGCGTTTTACTGGCGTCCTACCATCCCTCCAACCAAAACACACAAACCGGAAAACTCACCAAAGAAATGTTCCAGGTGATATTTAGAAGAGCGAGAGAGCTAGCAAATAAAAGCGCCGCCGCAGTGAAGTAGAGTTTTCAATCCTGACCGTCATCTTTTAATCGCGATCGTCGAACCCTAAAAACACCGGCTCTGGCTCGAGCGTAACCCCCCATTGCGCTTTAACCGCATCCTGAATTTCGTTTTTAAGATGAAGAATGTCTTCAGCCGATGCGTCCCCGAGATTGATCAGCGCCAGGGCATGCTTCCGCGAAATCCCGGCCCTGCCCGAAACATATCCCTTGGCAAACCCAGAGTTCTCGACCAGCCAGGCCGCCGAAACTTTATGCTGTGATTCCAGGGCCGGATAGCTCGGAACCAAAAGTCCCTTTGTCGCGGCTTTTTGGTTTAACTCATGCAGGCGTTCTTCGTTCAACACTGGATTCTTAAAAAACGAGCCCGCACTCCGGCAATCTTCGTCGCCCGCAACAATCAGCATGCCCTTGCTTCGTCGAATGTCGCGAACCGCTTCGCGTACATCGCTAAGCGACGGCGCTCTCGCCTCTTCCGTTCGCTTCTCCGAAAAATATTTCTGCAAATCGGCATACTTCACGCTGGCGGGCCCGCCGCGCCTAAGCCGAAAATTCACCCGCAAAATAATGTAACGCCCGCGTTGGGACGTATTAAAAATGCTGCCGCGATAACGAAAGCCGCACACTGGCTTCGGCAAATGCACCACCAGACCCGTGCTCAAATCGAGTGCCCGCACCGACTCGATTGTCTCCGAGACTTCCTGCCCGTATGCTCCCACGTTCTGCACTGGAGTTCCGCCCACACTCCCCGGAATTCCGCTCAGGCATTCGACGCCCGCGCAATTCTGCACCACCGCCTGCGCTACAAAGTCGTCCCATGAAACGCCGGCCCCAACTGTGAAAAGCACGGAATTGCCAGTCGCTTCTTTTAGATTTGGAGTCGCAATACCCCCAACAGCAATTTTCAAGACGAGCCCGGGCCACCCCGAGTCGGCGACCACCAGATTACTTCCCCCGCCCAGAATAAAAATGGGCAGTCCGCCGCTTTTTGCAAACTCGAGCGCTCCGGAAAGCTCGTCTTCTCGCCTGATCTCCGCGAAATAGCGCGCCTCTCCTCCCACGCAAAGAGTGGTCAACGGTGCGAGCGGAACTTTTTCTTGAATCGCCATGCGGCAAATTACTCTCTATCTCTACTCTGTAGGCAAGACGCCAAGTATATTAGTAAGAAGAACCACAGGAGAATTCATGTATCCCGAGATCATGGTAGTCCCGATGCGCGAAGAGTTAACCCGGCTCGGAGTTGAAGAATTACGCACCGCCGCCGACGTCGACCGTTTCATCCAGACCGAGCCCGGCACAAACATGCTGGTCGTTAATTCGATTTGCGGGTGCGCCGCCGGACGCATGCGTCCCGCGGTTCGTATGGCGTTGCAGAATGCTACGAAACCGACGAAGATGGCGACCGTTTTTGCCGGACAGGACACCGAAGCCACCGCCCGGGCCCGGGCTCACTTTGCCGGATTCCCGCCGTCGTCGCCATCGATTGCGATTCTACGAGAAGGAAAAGTTGTCTACATGATGCATCGCCACCAGATCGAAACCCGCGACGCAGCCGCCATCGCGGCCGACTTGAAAGCCGCCTTCGATCAACACTGCGCCGCTACCGTGACGCAGTAGTCTCATGATCATCATCTGGTTGATCATTTAGCGGTCGGAGGCATGGGTATTTGCCCCGCCTGCGCCATCCCTTATTTTATTTGTGATCTAATGCTTTCACCTCAATTTCGCAGGTGACTTGTGAAAACTCGCCAACTCTTTTTAATCTGCACTTTAATCCGCATTTCAAGCCGCATTTCATGCTGCATTGCAGCCAGTCTCATGGCAGCAAACGCTTGGGCTGCCGATTCCACCACTCTACCCGCCGCCCAGATCGACGCCATCTACCCGCAGGTTGAAGCGCTCTACATGGACCTGCATCGCAATCCCGAACTGTCCTACCACGAAGAAAAAACTGCCGCCAAGATCGCCGAGCAGCTTCGCAAACTGGGCTATGAGGTGACGACGGGAGTTGGCGGAAATGGGGTCGTAGGCGTTTTCAAAAATGGCGACGGTCCAGTCGTCATGTTGCGTGCCGAGCTCGATGCCTTGCCCGTCCCCGAAAAAACTGGCCTGCCCTATGCCAGCCACGCCACCACTAAAGATGATCGCGGCGTTGAAGTCCCCGTCATGCACGCCTGCGGACACGATCTGCATATGGCTGTCGGGGTCGGCACTGCCGCCCTGCTCGTGCAGAATAAAGACCGCTGGCACGGAACCTTCATCTATGTCGGGCAGCCCGCCGAAGAGCGCATTGGCGGGGCGACGGCCATGATCAAAGCGGGCCTGTTCACGCGTTTCCCCAAACCGAACTTCGCCTTCGCGATTCACGACAGCAACACTCAACCTGCGGGCAAAATCGCTTACACGCCCGGATTCAGCGCCTCCAATGCCGATTCCATCAACGTCACTATCTACGGAGTCGGCGGCCACGGCTCCGCTCCACAAGAGACGATCGATCCGATTGTGATTGCCGCCCGAACCATCGTGAGTTGGCAGACAATCGTTTCGCGCGAGATCGACCCGCAGGAAGCCGCGGTGATCACGGTAGGCGCCATTCACGGAGGCACCAAGAACAACATCATCCCGGACGAAGTCCTTATGCAGCTCACAGTTCGTTCTTACAAAGACGATGTGCGAAAACATCTGCTGGCAGCGATTGAGCGCATCGCCGTCGCCGAAGCCCAAGCCGCTGGTGCTCCCAGGAAGCCGCTCATTCAAGCGGTGGAAGGAGTAGGCGCCGTTTACAACGATCCCGATACCACAAACCGCCTGGCAGCGCGCTTGAAGCAGTTGATGGGCGAAGCGAACGTCGTTCAAGGGAGGCCCATGATGGCAAGTGATGACTTCGCGGAGTACCGATACGCGGGAATTCCAAGCGTGATGCTCGAATTAGGAGCCGTCAATCCCGCCAAGTACGATGAGGCGAAAAAAGCCAACCAGCCTCTTCCCAGCCCGCATTCACCCTACTTCGCGCCCGATCGCGAGCCCAGCCTGAAGACCGGTATGCAGGTCGAGGTTGCGGCAATCATGGAGCTGTTGAGCAAATAACGGCAAACGACGAGCAAGCACCGACCGCCGATTCAGGCGACATCTTCAATCGGTCATCTGAAGACTGTCGACTGAAGAGCAACTTTTAGCGTAAAGGACTCTTAAAACACACTGCATCTTGAGCCCAACGCCCCGCGAGCCCGATCTTGGCAAATCGAGTAGCCGGGTCGCTCGCTATTCTGCTTCATGACTTCCGTTACGTTTCTTCACCGCCCCGAGCTGATTAGACTGCAACTATGTCCGCTAAAGCCGCTACCAGTCGTACCGTCTGCGCTCAATGCGAACGCTCCGAAAAAGATTGCGCTTGCGAGAAGTTCTGCGTTTATTGCCAGGCACAGCTTGATGTGCGCATGTGTTTCGATGGATTGTTTTATTGCCATGCGTGCAGAACGGCGTGCGAATACAAGACGGTCGATTAATGCTCCAATTTGGTTAAATCACAACCGTCTCGCGATATTCCCCGTAGACTTTTCGCATCGCGTCGGAAATTTCCCCTACAGTTGCGCTCGCTTCAACCGCGGCCAGAATACGTGGCATAAGATTTTCCTGGGAGCGTGCCGCCTCTTCGACGCAAGAAATCGCGGACTTCCAAACTCCAGCATCTCTTTTTGCGCGTAATGCCTTCACTCTCTCGACCTGCTTCGACTCAAGCGCCGCGTCAATCTGCTGAATGGGAACTGCGTGCTCTTGATTCAGCTGAAATCGATTGACACCCACCACGATCGCCTCTTCGCGATCGACCGCCTGCTGATATTCGTAGGCCGCGTTTTGGATCTCCTGCTGTACATATCCCCGTTCGATCGCCTTCAGCATGCCGCCCATCGCTTCGATTTTTTCGAGATAGGCGAACGACTTTTTCTCGATCTCGTTGGTGAGTGATTCGATGTAGTAAGAGCCGGCGAAAGGGTCGACCGTGTTTGGAGCTCCCGACTCAAACGCTATTACCTGCTGCGTGCGCAAGGCGATACGGGCCGAAGCCTCGGTGGGCAACGCCAAAGCCTCGTCGAACGAATTCGTATGCAGCGATTGGGTCCCGCCAAGCACCGCCGCCATCGCCTGAATTGCTGTGCGGACAATGTTGTTTTCCGGTTGCTGAGCGGTAAGCGTCGATCCAGCCGTCTGCGCATGAAAGCGCAGCATCCACGATTTCGGGTTCTTCGCCCCGAATTTGTCGCGCATGATCTTAGCCCACATGCGGCGGGCGGCGCGGAACTTCGAAATTTCTTCTAAAAAATTATTGTGGGCATTGAAGAAAAATGAAAGCCTCGGAGCAAACTTGTCGATATCCAGGCCTGCCCGAATCGCAGCTTCCACGTACGCGATTCCGTTACCCAAGGTGAACGCAACTTCCTGAACCGCCGTCGATCCAGCCTCGCGCATGTGGTAGCCCGAAATCGAAATTGTGTTCCACTCGGGCACATTTTCATTCGTCCAGGCAAAAACGTCGGTAACGATGCGCATCGCCTGCTGCGGCGGATAAATATAAGTTCCGCGCGCAATGTATTCTTTGAGCACATCGTTCTGCACTGTGCCGGAGAGCCTCCGGATATCCATCTTTTGCCGTTTTGCGACCGCCACATACAAGGCCAGCAGAATTGCCGCCGTGGCGTTGATCGTCATCGAGGTGGAAATTTTCGTCAGGTCGATGCCGTGAAAAAGACGCTCCATGTCTTCGATCGAATCGATGGCGACGCCGACTTTGCCCACTTCGCCCATCGCGAGCACGTGGTCGGAGTCGAGGCCAATTTGGGTGGGTAGATCGAAAGCGACGGAGAGACCTGTCGTTCCATGCGCGAGCAAATATTTGTAGCGCTTATTGGATTCCTCTGCGTCTCCCATTCCCGCGTACTGACGCATCGTCCATAGGCGCCCGCGATACATCGTGGGCTGAACGCCCCGGGTGTAGGGGAATTGGCCGGGATACCCGAGATCGCGATCGTGATCCCAATCGCCGAGATCGGCCGCGGAGTAAAGCGGTTGCACCGGAATGCGCGAAGCCGAACTCTCAGACTTGGAGTTGGCTTCGGGTGAAGCTGTGCGGCTAGCCGACTTGGTTCGATCCATCAGTTCTTCGCCTTGCGCTTCACGCGCCAAAACGACGTCACCCCGAACCACGCAAAAGATACGGTGAAACAAATCGCCAGCAGTAGACGCCCAGGACTCCCGGAATGCCCTGACTGGTACTTTCCGAATTCGCGGATGCCCGCCATCGCCCCGACTGCCGCCATGGCCAGGAATGTGAAGCCAGTCACCTCCAGCCAGAGCTGGTGAAAGACCCCGCCGATTGAGCGGGAAGCAGCGAACACTCCAGCCAGTAAGGCGCGCCCGGTCTGGCTGCGCTCGATTGTGACCACTGCGGCGCGAAAAAACGTCCGGATTTTCATCGACCAGCGCTTCACCAGCATCCAATCGATTTTAGCAGTGGCCGGGCGTACAATGGACCCGGGCGTCGTCTCTAAATTCCTGTGATGCCCGCGATCAACGGCGTCCAAGACCCAGGGGGATTCGTGGATCAGCAACTGAAACAATTAATGAAGGAATTAGGCGACGCGATCAACGAATCGCTCTCCGACTCTGATCAAATTGCCGAAGTTGTGTCTCGCATCAAGGAAGGTGGCTACGATATCTTTCTGGTGCTGGAAGCAACGATCGGGGTTAGCAAGCAGGGCGAGCAAACGACCGACGAGACCTCACTGGTGTCAACCCTGAGTACGAATGCCGAGTTAAAGATCAGCGATCAGGATCTGAAGTTCCTAAAATCGCTTCGCATCAAGATTGAAGATGACGAGGCGAACGAGAGTTAGCCTGGTAAAAAATGTTGCTCCTGAAGAGCGAGAATGAAGCCAGCGTTTTGAGATAAGAAAAAATTTGCAAATCCGGTCTCGCGGTAATCCAGAAACACCGCCTCTTCGGCCATAACTATAGAAGAATCAAACGCTTGTAGATAGCTGAACGCCTTAGAAGAGGCCTTCGGCGTGCAAGTCCCTTTATGGGTGCTTCAGTCCCCATCGTACTAAGGGGAGGGGGGATGGTGCATTCGATTGAAATAATATCTAAAATCATATTGCAGAGAGACTTCTTCGCCTTGCCGCTGTTTTAACTGACAGGAATTTATGAATTTGCAAACCTCCATGACGCTTGGCTTGCTTCCAGAACCCGGCCCGCGGTGGGAGCGTTTTGCCTTTAGTTATGGCGTGCAAGGCATTTTAGCAGCGGCAATTATTATTTTCGCGATCACGCACCCAGAAGTCCTCGTGCCGCCTACACACGATTACCACTTCATCAGCTTGGTCAGTACCCCACCACCGGTTACGCAAACTCCAGCGCCTATAAAACACTTTCGTGAGCCGGAACCGACCGTTAGAGAGCTGGTGATGCCCCGTCCGGAGGCGATCCGAGTTCCCACGGAACTGGTTCAGAAGAAGCCTCCCGTTCCCGAAGAGCAGGCACCAAAGGTGAAGTTGGACGCGAAAAAAGAGGTTCTACCGGATGCGAAGGCTTTCATTCCTCGCGCTCCGGTAAAAACCAACGTGTTTTCGACGGGAAGTTCCGCGACGCCGACTATGGCGGCGGCCCCGACCAAGATCCAGACCGGCGGCTTCGGCGACCCGAACGGAGTTCCGGCTTCGGACCCTCACGGGAAGGCGGTCACCATCGCACAAGCGGGATCGTTCGATATGCCGGCGGGGCCGGGATACGGGAACGGTACCGGTGGATCTCACGGCGCTAAAGGAGTTGTAGCGAGTACCGGCTTTGGCAGCGGCGTTGCGACCGGTGATAGCAACGGCAAGATTTCGGGATCTCGCGATGGTGTAAAACAAGGTGGCTTTGGAGATGCCGGCACGGTGGCTACTTCCGGACCAAAAGCTAAACCTCCAGAACCAGTTGTGAAGACTCTTCCGGCGCAGATCACCTTCAAACCGCAGCCGATGTACACCGAAGAAGGACGCAAGCTTAAAATCGAAGGAGAAGTGTTGCTGGATGTTGTTTTTTCAGCGACCGGTCAGATTCATGTGGTTAAAGTAGTACGTGGTCTCGGCCACGGGCTGGATGAATCAGCAGTTCAGGCGGCGCAGAAGATTCAGTTCAAGCCGGCACTCAAAGATGGCAAGCCATCCGACTTTGAGGCCGTGCTGCATATTACCTTCCAGCTTGCATCGTAAAGCTTGGCGCTGAATGTTTAGCGTGGGCAAAGTGAATGGTTCAATTGACAGCGCTACTTTATAGCGCATTCGAGAGTTAGCAGGTTTAATGAAACAAATGAAGATGTTTCTCCCTCGTCCTATATTGCTTTTCAGCCTGATCGTTTGGGCCACCTCGGTATTCTCGCAAACTGCGTCGGCACCGCCGACCGCAGACGCTCGGCCACAGCAATCCGAATCGCAACCTGCGCCGTCTGCTCAGACCACAGCGCCCGACGGCGACAAGGCGGCACGAGCTAACCAGAACCCGGCCGTTCAAACTGTGCCCACACCGACAGCAAATCCTGGAGTGCAGGCCGAGCCCACGACAAGCCCTGCTCCGGCGCAGTCTGATCCGCGACCCCAACTCGCGACGAGAGACGGTTCGAGCCAGCAATCCATCGATGCCGCCAACAGCTTCGACGCGGTTGTTGATAAAGCGATCGAGCGCGAGCACTTTTTCATGGCGCAGATGAAGAATCTCCATCCCATCGTGGAGACCTATTTGCAGAACCTGCACATGGACCGGGAAATCGACGCTGCTGTTCCGGCCAGCGATGTGTATTTCATAGGCCGGCTCGACATGGCGAATGGCACCGGAGACAGAGCCTTTAACCAGCCTTCAAACGACAGTCTTCGTAAGCGCATGATGAATAAAATTAACGACGCTTACTCGATGAAGTTCCTCCCACTTGGATTTGCGCAGATGGTCGTCCTTGACCAGGATTTCCAGCGAAAATTCTATAAGTTCTCCTTTGTGCGTCGTGAATTTCTTGGCGAAGTGCGTTGCATTGTGCTCGACGTGGCTCCGAAAAAAGACGCGGGCCGGGGGCACTTCCTGGGGCGCGTCTGGATTGAAGACCAGGACTACAACATCGTCCGCTTTAACGGCACCTACTCGCCACATCCGCGCGGAAGTTATTACCTGCATTTCGATAGCTGGCGGCAGAATTTGCGGCAGGGCCTGTGGCTCCCTTCGCAGATTTATTCGGAGGAGTCAGATTTGAAATACCGCATGGGGCAGTCGCTGCATTACAAGGCGCAGACCCGGCTTTGGGGATATAACTTAAAAGACTTGAATCGGAATTCGGAATTCACCGAGATTACGATTGACTCGCCGCAATCCATTCAAGATCAAAGTCAGAAGGCCCAGGACGCGACTCCCATCGAGGCGAGACGTGATTGGGAGCGTCAAGCGGAAAATAACGTCATCGACCGGTTGCAACAAATCGGATTGATCGCACCCGAAGGCGAGATCGACAAAGTACTTCAGACCGTCGTCAACAATGTCATGGTGACGAACAATCTCGAAATTCAGCCTGATGTCAGATGCCGCGTGCTGATGACGACTCCGCTGGAATCTTTCACCATTGGCCACACCATCGTGATGAGCCGCGGCATGATCGACGTGCTGCCCGACGAAGCATCGCTCGCCATGATTCTGACGCATGAACTATCGCACATCGTGCTTGGCCATCATCTCGATACGAAACTCGCTTTTAATGACCGCATGTTGTTTCCTGATGAGCGCACCTTCGAGCGCATGGATTTCGCGCGAGATCGCAACGAGGAAGAAGCGGCTGACAAGAAGGCGGTCGAACTGCTTGCCAATTCGCCATATAAGGACAAACTGGCGAGCGCAGGCCTGTTTCTAAAAGCAGTGCAGTGGCGTGCTCCCGTACTGAAGAATCTCATTCGTGCACACCTCGGGGATAGCTTGCTTAACGGCAGCGCAACCAAGATGTCGACGCTGATGACGGGCTCACCTGCTTTTGATCCCAAGAAGGCCGACCAGGTTGCCGCTCTGCCGCTCGGTGGCAGGGTAAGAATTGACCCTTGGAATGATCAGTTGGCATTGATCAAGACGAAGCCGGTAGCGATCACGGCCGCATCCGAGAAGATGCCATTCGAAGTAACGCCCTTCTTTCCCTTCCTCACGCGGTTAGGGACGGGAACCGGAAACGCCGGCGACAAGAACGGCGCACCGTCGGGGCAGTAGTTTCGGGACAGTAATTCTCGGTGGGATTTAGACGTATTGCCGCACATCTGTACGGCAATTTCTTCAAAAACGCAAAAAGCCTTTACTCTCGTAAAGGCTTTTCTTTCAAGAAATTTGTGCTACACAAGCTTTTCTTCCGGCAGAAGGACTATGGGCCTACCAGGGAGCTGCCCACCGACGAGAAGACTTTGTTTGCGTTGCCACCGATGAGCCGGACCGTTCCGATCACGATGACCAGAATCACGGCCAGCATGACTGCGTATTCCGCTACATCTTGACCGCTTTCGTCCGTCCACAGACTGCTCATCCAATTCATCAGGTTAGCTCCAAACCACAATATAGCCCTATCGGCAGGGCTCGGCTACAGGTACCCGCCAAAGTTATCGCGAGTCAGTGGGCGCCCTCAATGGCACTCCAGTGAAGCATGATGGCACTATAGTGCCATTAACGAAGGAGTTAATTTTCGACTTCACGCGAAGCATCCGCGGGTATCGAATTCAAACGATGGTTTTTAAGGGTAGGCCTTGGTTCACGGCGAACAGTGCTAGTTCGAGCCGCGTAGAAACTCCCAATTTATCAAAAATGTTGCTCAGGTGATGCTTAACAGTATCTTCGCTAATCTTGAAATACTCCGCGATCTCGCGGTTGGAGTACCCGGCTACCACGGCGGACACAATCTCAAGTTCCCTGGGCGTTAGGCCAAATTTTTTCTGCTTCGTTTCCTCGCTGCTGCTCTGCATCAGGTTGCGTAAGTATTGAACCAGGTTAGAAACGCTATCGCGACCTACCCAATATTCCCCCGCCATCACCGCGTGAATGCTCTTCAGCAGAAGCTGCGTTGCGGAATCTTTCAACACCACCCCGCGAGCTCCCAGCTGCAACGCTTCGACGACCTGCTTCTTCTCGGCTGCCGCCGTCAGCAGAATGATGCGAACGGCTCGGGCAGGATTGGTATTGTTGTTAAGGTCGCGTAAGGCGTCAAGACCGGTGTGGTGCGGCATCGCTAGATCGAGCAGAAGAATATCCGGCTTCAGTTCGTTTGCAAGCTTCACCGCCTCCAGGCCGTCGCAGGCCTCGCCAATCACCTTCATGTCAGGTTCAGACTCGAGCAAACGTCGCAGGCCGTCGCGAAAAATTGGGTGGTCATCGGCGATGACAATGCGAATCGCGCGCCCGTCGGCGCCTGGGCGGTCGGGAGAGGTTCTATGCATGCTCGTTCCTTCTTGTCGGCGGTATTCGGACTTCCAGCCGGGCCCCGTGACCCGGTGTCGATTCTATCGCGAGATCACCGGCTAACAGGTGGACACGCTCCTGAATTATGGCAGGGCCAGTCCGCGTCGTCGCCAGTTCAGCACCCGATCGCCGTCCCGTGAAGTCGAATCCTTTGCCGTCATCTTCGACGGTAAGCTGCAAACTACCATTTTTCTGGGCCAGGCGCACCAGCACATGATGGGCTCCACTGTGCTTGCGTACGTTGACTAAACTTTCCTGCACAATACGTGCCAGTTCGCGACAGCCTTTTTGTGCGAGCTCCACGCGCTCTACTTCGCTGACAAACTCTGCCGCAATCCCAGTCTCTCGTCGAAAACGCTCGACCGTATCGGAGATAAAGCCGAGCAGCCTTTCAGCGTCGACTTCGAATGACTTCATCGTTTGCATCAGCTCACGCAGCTTCAGCACTTCTTCCCGCAGCAATTTCTGGATGCGGCCTAGTTCGACCTTAACGACCGGCGACTGCGGACCCGATTGCCGTCGAATTACATCGAGCTGCATTTCGACTGCAATCAGCGACTGAATCGCACCGTCGTGCAGTTCGCGGGCGAAACGCGCCCGCTCAAGTGCGCCCGCTCGTTCCCGAAGACGCCGTACAAGGTATACGTTGTAAATGGCGGGCCCAACTTGTTGCGCGAAGTCCTGAAGAAATCGCAATTCCTCCTCAGGGTTCCCCACCTGCCTGGCGTCGAACAGGTACACTCGGCCCGACCATTCGGCACCCAGTGTTAAGGCGACGCTGAGCATGGTATCGAACTTTTCTACTCGCGCGAGCTCCTCTACGAACTCCGTGTTTGCGCTCCGAAGGCGCATCCCCGCATGGTCGAGCATCACGGTCTGAAAGCCGGTGCCCTTGCGCACCGTATAGGTAACGTCAGCAGGAGAGTCGAATAAGTAGGCGTTCTGATTTTCCGCGGACGCTTCACGCCAGCGAAGGGTCTGCGGCGCGATGCGGTCTTTAAAGACTTCAGCGAGAAAGACGCGGTAGCTGTTGCGCTCCCGCGAAGCAGCCAGGCTGCGGGATGCGCCGAAGATGCCGGTTAGCTCCCTTAAGATCTGCTCCATGTTTCCAGAGAGGCCGTGCTCCACTCGCGTTGCGCTCAGAATGCGTGTGATCACTGCGCGCTCGGCTCGAGCCTTCTTCTGATTTTCAGCCATGTAGCCGAGAAGAAATCCGAGCACGATGAGATAGAACGAACTCATAAAAAGCTGTTGCGGGTCGAGTTGCCGCGCATTTAAGCCGAGTCCGGATCCGTTCATTGCGCGCACGCTTTGGTCGAAGAAAGATACGAGTCCCAATCGCGTAGCCAGCGGCTCCGACCAGAGCATGGCGACCGCGGCGACAGCGGTGCCGACTGTTTCCCACAAACCCCACCGATAGGCCGCCGCAGCCATTACAAAAACGAAGAAGAGAAAAAAAGGGCCGCGCTGCGCGGGAGCGAACATAGAAATCAAAACTGGCCACACAACGTCAGCGGAATGCACTACCAGACGGAAAGCTCGGGTGGATTGCGGGTGGAACCGCACCAAAATCATGACCACAACCGCGTGGGCAAGGTATACGGTCAGCAGCCAGTAAAGCCAGCGGGAATATGCGAATCCGTTCGCGGGCTCAAGCCATAGAGTCACTTCGGCCGTGACGATGAGGGCGACCCGAGCTGTCGCCAGCCAGCGCTCCGTGCGACGAATCTCGCCGGCGCTCAGGGGAGCGCGAAAACGCCAGAGGTCACGATAGCGGGGCAGTATCCAGGGCAAGGGTCTCACTTCGCGAACGATTTAAAGTTAAGTTAAAAGACCTGTGGCGATAGGGCCACATTCTAACGGCAACCGGCAGAAAAACTCTAATCGACATTCGGAGCCCTAATCATGGAACACCCTCGTCAGTAGTTCGATCCAAGGTTACCGTGGTAATCGTTCCAATAGGATATGTCCCTCTAAAATAGGGTTTGAGGTGACGAACGAGTGATGTCGCGTTACAAATTATGGGTGGGATTGCTGTTGGCGCTGGTTTTGGCGGAGATGGCAGCCTCAGTACTCATGCCGTTGGGCAACGCCCTTACGGTGATCAGCGACATGATTCAAGGTGCGCTCCTGCTGGCGGGCACCGTAGCCTTTATCTCCACGACGATCGATTCCCGCGGGTCCAGCCTGCATATCCGCGCCTTCTGGCTGTTGATGAGCGCCGGCATGGTGCTTTGGCTCACGTACCAGGGAATGTGGAACTACTTTGAAGTGCTGCGAGGGGTTGACGTTCCGAACCCGTTTCTAGGCGACATCGTGCTGTTCATGCACCTGGTGCCGATGATAGCGGCGCTTGCCATTCTCCCTCATTTGCGCGAAGAGGACCGAAACGAAAATATTCGTTTGCTTGACTTCGCGCTGCTGCTTATCTGGTGGATCTTTGTTTACGTGTATTCCGTGATTCCGTGGCTTGCAGTCGAATTGAACGAACCCGCGTATAGCGCGAACTACAATCTCGCCTACCTGGTCGAGAAGGTCGTACTTCTAGGCGCGCTTTCGGTGTTGGTTTACACCTCCGATGGAGGTTGGCGGACGCTCTATGCTCAACTCTTGGGAGCGGGTACGCTGTATGCTTCAAGTTCGTATTTGGCCAACTGGGCCATTGCTCGCAAGGTGTATTACAGCGGGAGCATCTACGACGTACCTCTCGCTGCTTCGATGGCGTGGGCAGGCGCAATTCCCTTAATTGCCCGCAAGCTCGATTTATCTGACTCGAGGCCGCCTCAGCCGTTTTTTGGACTTTGGGTCACGCGGTTAAGTGTGTGCGCCCTCTTCAGCATTCTGTGGGCGGCAACACATACTGCGCTGAATTCCACGCTTCCCGCGGGAGTGAAGTCATTCAGAATCGTGGCGAGTCTGATTACCATGGTGATCATGGGGGTCGGGGTATTCTGGCGACAGCGCCTGTTACGAAGTGAGCTATCGCTTCTCCTCGAGAGGTCGCGGCGTTCATTGGACGAATTGAAAGCGCTGCAGGCGCGACTCCTTCAATCCGAAAAGCTAGCGTCTCTCGGGCAATTGGTTGGAGGCGCAGCTCATGAAATTAATAATCCGCTCACCGCCATGTTGGGATATTCGGATCTCCTGACCGTCTCAGATTTACCTCCGGAAGAACGTTTGCATGCTTTGAAAATCGGCGAACAAGTGCGGCGTACAACAACCCTGGTTGCGAGCTTGTTGACGTTTGCGCGCCAAGCTCCCGCTCGGCTGGCGCAGGTGGATATTAATTCCGTCCTGCAGACGGCGGCGCGTTTGCTGGCGCCACAGCTTGAAACTGACCATTCGAAAATTAACTTGGATCTGGCTTCTGCGCTTCCACCGGTCATGGCCGATTCCAATCAAATCTTGCATGTCTGTCTGCACTTAGCGGGCCAGGTCAGCGCACAACTCGGACGCGGCTACGACTCGAATTTCTCAATCCGTACGCATCACCGGAACGGTTTAGTGCTGGTGGATTTTTATCCCGGGCGGGATATCGCGGGACCGGAGACAGCGCTTCAATCGATCCTTGAATCGGAAGGTGGAGCAAAACCTTCCAGCCTCTCGCTGAGCGCGTGCTGCCGCATCATTGAGGAGCACGGCGGGCGGTTGCTGCAGCCACTTGATCCGGGCCGGTGTGCCTTTCGGGTTGAGCTGAAAGTAGCGGCGGGGAAGAGCCGACAGGCTGCAGCGATGACAAGATCCGCGGCACGCAGCGGGCTTTAACCTGTTTTTTTAAGCTGCGAGATCCTCCGCCCAGCGTCTTAATGACCTTCTCTCGGCAAAGACCGCCGTGCTCCCTCGAAGGCTTCGATTTACACGACTGGTGCCGGAGAGATTTGCACCGTCCTTTTCAACTGCCCGCAGGCGGCAAAAATGTCGCGACCGCGTGGACGACGGATAAAAGCGGGTATGCGGGCGGAGACTAATATTCTCTGAAATTCGCGAACTCTTTCCGGGTCGGGCATCTTGTAGGGCAACTCTGTTCCGGGATTCATTGCGATCAGGTTCACCTTGGCCCGAATACCTCTCACCAGCTCGATGACTTCCCGCGCGTTTTCGGGCGCGTCGTTCACTCCTGCAAGCAAGACATACTCGAAGGTGAGGCGCTCTCTTGGCCGAAGGGGAAACTGGCGGGCCGCCGCAAGCAACTCCGCGATATTCCATTTGCGATTGAGCGGCATCAACTGGCTTCGGACTTCATCGTTTGAGCCGTTTAACGAGATTGCCAGCTTGGGACGAACTTTCTCCTCGCCGAAATCTAAAATTCGCGGGACGATGCCAGCGGTCGAGACCGTCATCCGCGATTCCGGAATTCCGACTCCATCTACTAAAAGCGCCACTGACTTCATGAAGTTTTCATAGTTCAGGAATGGCTCGCCCATCCCCATGAAAACAATGTTGACGCGCTGCATGGGCGGCTGAACCCCGTGGTCGTTGAGCACGGCCGCGATCTGGCCGACAATCTCGCCCGCAGTGAGATTGCGTTTCACGCCAAGCAACGCAGTGAAACAGAACCTGCAGTTCACCGCGCAGCCGACCTGGCTCGACACGCAGATCGTTGCGCGATGCCAGTTTTTGGCGATTCGTGTTCGTGGATGATCACTCTGTGGTTCCCGACTGGATTCTTCCTCTGCCATAGCATGCGCGTCGGACGGGATCTCCTCTCCGGCGTCACTGCCGTCCCCCACTTCGCCTCCGTCGCCCTCAGGCATCCACACCGTTTCGACCGTTTCACCGTCTTCGAGTTCCATCAGGTAGCGCACCGTGCCATCCGTCGAGACGAAACGCTGGGTTGATTTAGGATGGCCGACCACCCATCCATCCTCGGCTAGTTGCCGCCTATAGGCGAGAGGCAGGGTCGTCAAACGATCGAGGGTGTCAATCTTTTGACGGTATAACGCATCGAATAGCTGTTGGCCCCGGTATGCGGGCTGGCCGGATTCGACGACGAGGCTCGTGAGCTCTTGCAAACCTAAGCCTAAGAGCGATTTTGGACGACTTGCCATATTTTTGTCTGGCCAGACTTTTCCAATCGAGATCAAGAAATTTGTGAGAAGTTTCTTGCAAGTCTAGTAAAACAAAAGACTTACATGCTGTACCATGTCGAGCCCCCGATTATGGGACAATAAGACTCGTGAATTCATACTTGGGTAGATACGTAGCATGGTAAAGGAAACTCGCAGCATTCGGCGCCAGGTTCTTCCGAATGGGCTCACCGTAATCACCGAGGAGATGTTGCACCTCCGTTCTGTTTCGGTTGGCATATGGTTGAAGTCGGGCTCGCGCGATGAGGACTCTGAGTTCAACGGTATTTCCCACTTCATCGAGCACATGGTGTTCAAGGGGACCGAGACCCGGTCGGCGGAAGCCATTGCCCGGCAGGTGGACTCCATCGGGGGAAACATGGATGCCTTCACCGCCAAAGAATGCATCTGCTTCAACATAAAAGTTCTCGACGAGCATCTGCCGGTCGCCCTGGATGTGTTGACCGACCTCGTTCTACATCCCACATTCGATGCGGAAGATATCACCAAAGAACGCGGCGTCATTCTCGAAGAGATCAAGATGGATCAGGATAACCCCGACTACCTGGTGCATGAAATCTTCACCCAGAGTTTCTGGAAAGATCACTCGCTCGGTTTGCCTATCCTCGGGACACGCGAGACGGTAAAGAAGTTTGAGGTCCCGGTGGTGTCTCGTTTTTATGGGCATCATTTCGCGCCCGGCAACTTGATTGTCAGTGCCGCCGGAAACCTGGACCATAAGAATTTCGTCGACCTGGTCCAAAAACAATTTGAGCATGTAAAGCCCGCCAAGAACGGTCTGCACTCTCCTCAGCCGAAGACTTTCTCGCGCATCAACCTTCGGAACAAGAAATCGCTTGAGCAGGTTCAGATTTGTATCGGAGTTCCGTCTCACCCCATGGCGCACGAGCGGCGTTATGCCTCGTACATTCTGAATACGCTTCTTGGTGGAGGCATGAGTTCGCGACTATTCCAGAATATTCGCGAGCGACAAGGCCTTGCTTACTCGATCTATAGCGATCTCAATCCCTACCGGGATACTGGGTCGATGTGCGTCTATGCCGGTACTTCCCGCGAATCTGCAATCAAGGTAGTCGAATGCGTGGTTGCAGAGTTCCGCAACTTGAAGGAGACTCCGGTGCCCGAAGAAGAATTGCGGCGCTGCAAGGACCAGTTGAAAGGCAGTCTCATGCTCTCGCTGGAATCCTCGACCGCGCGCATGTCAAACCTCGCACGACAAGAGATGTACTACGACCATTTTTATGGCCTCGACGAACTGATTGAGCGCATTGAGGCAGTCACTGTGGAAGACTTGACACAGACGGCGGAGGAGTTCTTCCAAACGGAGAATATCGCCGTTACCGTACTCGGCAACCTGACTGGGCTTAAACTCAATCGCGACCAACTGGCCTGCTAGCGCCTTAACTCAAGCAGCAGTCATACGCCGCTCATGCGCATCCCGCCGACGGCGCGTGTTATCCTTCCCGCGCTCTTGAATGGTCCTCCATGTTCCTGCACATCGCTGGGTTGCTGCACATTGCTGGGTTTATTATCGGAGCCCTGCTCCTCGCCGCCTACCGCCTAATCAAAGCCCCGGCTCAGCAAGACAGCGATGATCGTTGGAGTCTCAAAGATCTGATACTTGCGAGCGCGCTTACCCTGTTCGCGGAATTGGCACTCATCCGCTGGGTGGCTACCGAGGTTCGAGTTTTTGCCTATGTGAAGAATCTTGCCCTTCTGCTTTGTTTCCTCGGCTTCGGAGTGGGTTGCGCTTTGTCTGCAAGAAAGGCGCGCTGGCAAGCGGCCGTGATCTCCTTGCTCGGCTTGATTATGATCGTGCGTCTGCCTTGGCGCGGGCCAGAGGTGATGGAGAGCCTCTCGCAATATCTTGGCGCGGCGCAGGATGTAGAGATCTGGGCAACGCACGCCGCCCACGACGTGCTTGGCTTTGGGCTTGCCATAACAGTAACCGCAATCCTGCTGGTACTGATTACGTTTATTTTTATTCCAATCGGGCAAACTGTCAGCCGCCAATTGGAACTCGCTCCGCGACCACTCTACGGCTATTCGTGGAACCTTGCCGGCAGTGTCATCGGAATTTTGGCCTTCTTCGCGGTTTCCTGGATGGCGCTGCCCCCCACTTTCTGGTTCACCATTGTTCTTGCGGCGATGGCATTCCTCCAGCCCAAACGCGGCAACGCTCTTCGCATTTCCGCAGCGCTGGTTCCAGTGCTTTTGTTGCTTTTTGATCGCTCGACGCCAGATCATTTCAACCTCTGGACTCCCTACCAGCAGATAGAACTTGACGACAAATTTTCGCCCAATGGAGAACTGCTCGGAACCGAAATCAACGTTAACCACACCGGCTATCAAATTGTCGTGAACTTATCTCCAGATTTTCTCGTGCGCCATCCCGCCTTGTTGAAAGAGGCTCCCGAGAACAATCCCTACAATTTGCCATTTCGTTTCGCGGTCTCGAACCCCAGCGTGTTGATAGTTGGGTCCGGAACAGGAAACGACGTGGCTGCCGCTCTGCGTCATAACAGCCGCAGCGTCGATGCGGTTGAGATTGATCCGAAAATTCTGGAACTAGGGAAAAGCCGGCACCCGGAGCGCCCGTACAGCGATCCGCGAGTCATCACCCACCTCACCGACGCCCGCGCCTTCATGAAGCGAACCTCCGCGCGCTACGACCTGATTCTCTTTGGACTGCTCGATTCGCACACGCAAATGTCGGATTATTCGAACATGCGGCTTGATAACTTCGTTTACACGGAGGAATCGTTTCGGGAGGCCAAGGCCCTGCTTGCCCCCGACGGTGTGATGTTCGTCAAGTTCCAGGTGAATCATTCGTTCGTAGGCCAACGGCTGGCGGAAATGCTTACGCATGCGTTTGGCAAGCACCCGACAGTTTTTTTTGCCGACTCTAGCTACTCGACGTCGGCGACGTGCTTCGCCATTTCAGCGGACGGCCAGGTTGAATCGCGGCTGGCTGCTGATTCTGGTCTGCAAGAATTTGTCCGTTCAGGGCACCTGAATTTTTCGAACGAATCTGCCGTCGACGCCTCAACCGTCGGTGCCAAAACCATTGATGCTACAACCGTCGATATAACAACCGACGACTGGCCCTATCTTTATCATCAGGGGCATTGGATTCCCGGAATCTTCTACCTGCTTAGTGGGTTGGTGGTTGCTCTGGCAGCGATGTTTTATTTTCGAATTCCCGAAGCCCGAAGCCGCGTACCTTCGCTCTTTTTCTTCGGGATGGGCGCCGGATTTTTACTGCTCGAAACACAGGTCGTGAGCCGTCTCGCTCTCTATTTCGGGACGACTTGGCAGGTGAATGGTTTTGTGATCGCGGCAATCCTCTCTGCCTTGCTGCTTGCCAACTACGTCGTTGAGCATCGGAAAGTTGACTGGCCGCGGTGGGCGAGTTTATTGGGCATCCTTGGCGGTATCGCGTTCGCCTACTTCGTCCCGTTCAACAGGATTCCGGGTTCGGCGGCCACGGTCGGATCGATCGCGGCCCTGATATTTGCCATTCCAATTTTCTTTGCCGGATTGCTCTTTGCATCCGAATTTCGCGTGACGGCATCTCCTGCAGCTGCGCTAGGAGCCAACATACTCGGCGCGGTAGTCGGGGGCTTGCTTGAGAACGCCTCCCTCGTGATCGGCCTGAAGGCGCTCCTGCTGGTGGCTGCGGTTTTGTATTGCCTAGCGGGAGCGGGGCTGCGCTTCACTACTGCTAGAACTCGTGCCTGAACTCGGTCGGGTTCCACTATTAAACCGCTACCCTTTATCTTTCATTGCTACGCTGCTTACCAGCGAAGACCAACAGTGATGGGAACCACCGTAGTTTTGACGTCGCTCTGGTAGGCGCGATGATAGCGGACTTCGAGGAAAAACTTTGAGTGAATGTGAGGGATTGGGTAGGTGATGCCGCCGCCATAATTAAAGCCGCCGGCGTCTTTGTCGTTCGACGACAAGGTCTGCGGCGTGAGAATGATGTTGCTAGTGCAATTCACGTCCCACCATCGAACCCACGCTTCCTGGCAAACCGTCCCCGGGGTCAGCAACTGACGGCGCGTTGAAACGCTGCGGCGGTAAAAGCCTACGCCTAAAATTCCATAAGCTCCCAATTTGTTGTAGTGCATCGGCACATTGATGATTCCGTTCAAGCTGATGGATTGAAGTTTGCCGCCAGCGTTTGCAATGGATTGGTTGGAGCGCACGCTCGGCCTGAAGCTGAGACCGTAATACATGTATTCGACATCCATGCCGACAACGCGGTTGAAGTTGATGCCGCCGCCAGCTACTCCGTGAAATGAATCGCCCACAAACGCGGCTACGTACGTGCGCCCAATGCCCAGGCCACCGCCGGCAGTGTAGTTGAAACGACTAAACTCCGATTGTGCGGAAGCTGGCGCACTGAGCGCGCAGATAAAAAGACAAAAAAAGACGATAGCGAGCAATATTCGATGACTCAAAATCCTGGTCTCCTGTAACTTTGAAAATTAGATGCGCGGTGTGTAATCGGTGCCAAACCTATTTACTCCGCTCTCTCGGTTCCGTTGTCGTCGAGTGGCCCATCTTTCGCGCGATTACCGGCCAATATTCTCGCAGCATGTTGCTTCCTGCGCGGGTTGCCAGATCCACTCCATAACGGAAAAATGTATCGCCGAGGGTGCGATTCCGGTCCGGCCAGTAGACGTTCGCTAAACTCTCTCCCATCAACGGCCCAACCAGTTGCGACCAGGCCACCACGTCCCGGCCGTCATCGTTACGCAACACAAAGACCCGTTGCACGGAATACTTCACAGCTTCATGGAATGATGGGTTGTCCTCGGGATAAAAACGCGGATCGAGATGGAGGGCGGAAGAGATCAGAAAGGTTCCAAAAAATTCGTTCGAAGCCGACCGGCCCATGGAGGCCCCGAAGCGCTTGCCATATGCATTCCACCCCTGTCCGTAGCCGGTAGGAGAATTGTCGGCTTGCCCAAGGCCCGCTCCGACCAGCGCGGCGCTCACACTGTAAACGGAGATGCTGTTGTCCACGAAGAGTTCAAATTTCTGCCTCGAGGAAAGGCGTTGATCGCTGTTGGCTATGTCGGGAAAAAACAGCGACTTTCTTTGCAGAAGATTGTACAAACCGACTCCGGGAAATTTGGACGACGAGTCGGTTCTGGCGGAAGCGTTCGGATTCTCGCCCGATTTCTGATCGGCTGGATGTCGACTGCTCGCGTCCTGAGCACTTGAATTTTCGTTGAGCGGCGCGAAGTCAGCCGCTGCAATCTCGGCTGACCTTTGACTCGCGATTGGCGCCTCGGGTGGAAGCGGTTCCGTCATGTTTAAGTTTTGACTTTGTCGGTCGATAGATTCCTGGCTCCATGCCCTGGCGGCAAAAGCAGCGGCAAAAGCAAAGGAGATTACGGCAAAAATGGCAAACCGATTTATAAGGGGTCGCAACGATCGACAATTGAACATCGCTAGAGAGTACTCAATCAGCGTGCGGTCAGCAAATGCCATGCCGCCCCATCGAAGCGGGCCACCGCCTTGCCGCCCTTCCGGATGGGATGTTAACGTAGACAGTTCCGAAGAGCACAGCCCAGCCATTTTTTGACCAAGATTTTTGACAAGTCTTTTTGACAGAGGTTCCCTTGTCCGCCGCTGAAGTTACGACTCCCCTCGTCCGCAAGACCGCGCTGAATGCCGTGCATCGCCAGATGGGGGCGAAGATGGTCGAGTTTAGCGACTGGGAGATGCCCGTGGAATATCCCGCATCGATCGGCGGCGGGATCGTCTCCGAGCACATGGCGGTTCGTAACGCCGTAGGCATTTTCGATGTCAGCCATATGGGCGACATCCGGCTTGCCGGGCGCGAAGCTCTAGCCGCCGTGCAGCACATCTCCATGAATGACGCGTCCCGCCTGGCAATTGGGCAGGCTCAGTATTCGGCGCTGCTTTATACGAATGGCACGTTCGTCGACGACGTCATCGTGCACCGGTTGGGTGAAGAAGAATATCTTCTCGTCATCAACGCGGGCACTCGCGAGAAAGATTTCAATTGGGTGCGCGATAACACACGCAACTTTGATTGCCAGATTGAGCATCTCTCTGACGAGTTTACGCAGATTGCGATTCAGGGGCCGAAAGCGGTTGAACTGCTGCAGAAACTGACTGACGCCGATCTGAAGGCGGTGAAGTTTTATTGGGTTACCCGCGGAACAGTTTGCGGGCTAAACAAGGTCCTGATGGGTCGAACCGGCTATACCGCAGAAGATGGATTTGAAATTTATATCCCTTCTGACGAGAAGACGAGCGCGCGAGTTTGGTACAAAATTCTCGATGCGGGAAAAGAGTTCGGCGTCGTCCCCTGCGGCTTAGGATCGCGAAACACGCTTCGTCTGGAAGGCAAACTCCCACTCTACGGCCACGAAATTTCGGACACCATCAACGTCTGGGAGGCGGGGCTTGACCGCTTTTGCAAGCTCGAGAAGCCCGATTTTATCGGACGCTCCGCTCTCGACAAGGCTAGAGCCGGGGGATTGAAAAAAACGCTGGTTGGCTTGGAAATGGTGGGACGCGGCATTGCCCGCGACGGATACAAAGTTCTAGACGGCGGTGGGAACACGATCGGCTACGTGACCAGCGGTTCGCCCGCTCCGTTTTTAAAAAAGAATATTGCGCTTGCCTACGTGCCGCCGGAACACGCGCCTGTGGGGTCGTCGGTGAATGTAGAAATTCGAGGGCAGGCGGTACAGGCCCAAGTGATACCGACTCCGTTTTATAAGCGTCCGAAGAAATCATAGTGCCGCTCTCGGCGGCTGTTTGCCGGGGCGATCAAAACTGCTCTGAATAAAAATTAGGAGATTTTTTTCGACATGGGCTACCCGGACGACCGCAAATATACAAAGGAACATGAGTGGATCACCGCCGACGGGACTGTCGGTATCACACACTATGCCCAGGATTCCCTTGGCGATATCGTGTTCGTCGAATTGCCGAAGGTAGGAACTGAGATCAGGGCGAAAAAGCCCTTCGGCACCATCGAGTCGGTAAAGGCCGTTTCAGACCTGAATGCTCCGGCTTCGGGAACGGTGACAGCGGTGAATGAGGAACTGACGACCGACCCCGAGAAAGTAAATAAAGACGCGCACTCGGCGTGGATGCTTAAAATAAAAATTAAAGATCCCGCGGAGATGAATTCGCTCTTGTCAGCGGCGGACTACGAAAAGTTCGTCAGCGAAGAGAAGCACTGATCGCAGAGCCGAGATCTTAGCAGAGCCGAGTAAAGAACTGAGTTGGGCGTTTCATAGCCATGACCTGGGAGTGAAACGGTTTGATTCAGAGGCACTTCTGTACGAAAAATTTGAAAACGACTCAAGCACCATTCCGGCCGCTCAAAATGTAGTGAACCTTGCCTGTCTGCCATGTCACAATCGAAGTGACCACTGATTACATCAAAAGACTAGACCTCAAAGCATGTCTGGCGGCACACGTTGAACATTGAAAGAATTTGCCATGAGATATCTGCCTAAGTCACCAGCCGATCGCGACGCCATGCAGAAGGCGATCGGGATCCGATCAATCGATGAGCTTTTCGCTCCCGTCCCGGCCGAGTACCGCTTGTCTCGCGATTTACAAATTCCCCGTCAGATGGCGGAATCCGAGATCGTCGATTGGTTCAAGCAGCGGGCCAAAGAAAATGGTGAAGGCTTTGCTAGTTTTCTCGGCGCTGGAGCGTACGGGCACTACCGTCCCGTGGTGATTGATGCACTGGTGCAGCGCGGCGAATTTCTCACTTCTTATACCCCCTACCAGGCGGAGTTTGCTCAGGGCACTCTCCAGGCAATTTTCGAATTCCAGACCATGATCTCGGAACTCACCGGCATGGACCTGGCCAATGCCTCAATGTATGACGGTTCCACCGCGGCCGCGGAAGCCGTAATGATGGCCGTCCGGATAACAGGCCGGCAGACAGCGGTCATTGCCCGCAATTTGCATCCCGAATATCGCGAGGTCATTA
>JANYKL010000123.1 GCA_025361625.1 Acidobacteriaceae bacterium | reverse complement strand
GACCGAACTTCCCTCCTGGAGCGACTGCTGGTTCCCGGCCGACCATTTTTCTACCATGGCAGCGGTTCGGGCTGAAAAGATGTTTTGGGAAATTCTGATCCGTGATTGGAACCATCCTTGCATCGTTTTGCAGACCATCATGAATGAGTCATGGGGGATCGATCTAAAAGACGCCGCCCAACGTGAATGGCTGCGCACGACATTCGACCGAATAAAAAAGTTGTTGGCTCCGCTAGGCAGGCTGGTAATCGACAACAGCGCGTGCGAAGGCAACTTTCATCTAAAGACGGATGTGGAAGATTTTCACCAGTATTACTCGATGCCCGATCAGGCTGACAAGTGGGACAAGTGGTTGCATGAATTCGCTTCGCGTCCGGCATGGACCTTTAGCCCCTATGGAGATGCGGAGCGCTCAGGACGGGAGCCATTGGTTGTTTCAGAGTTTGGAAATTGGGGATTGCCGAAATTACCTTCCCGTTTGCCTTGGTGGTTTGATGTGGCTTTTGGCGAACGCGAGGTCACAAGGCCGAAAGGAGTGCTGGAGCGCTTTCATCTTTATGGGTTTGACAAACTGTTTGCGAATTTCAACGACATGGCGGAGGCAACACAGTGGCATCAGTTTGCGTCTCTTAAATACGAGATTGAAAGCATCCGCTCCTATAGTTCTATCCAAGGCTACGTGGTCACAGGCATCACCGATGTCCACTGGGAAGTCAATGGCCTACTGGATATGTGGAGAAATGAAAAAGTTTATTGCAATGAACTCAGTGGGCTCCAGCAGCCCGATCTGATCATGTGCAAGATGGCAACCCATTGCTTTTGGGGTGGCAACAAAGTTGTGCTGAGCACGTTACTGTCGCACTTCAGCGAGCGGGATCTTGCGGGTTCCAAAGTTCGCTGGAGGACCGACTCAGGTCAGGGCGGCCAGTTTAACTTGAACGGTAATATCCAAGTTGGAAGTGTTGTCGACTTACAGTCGATTGAGCTTGACCTTCCCCACTTTGATAGTCCAACGATTGAGCGGCTTGTAATCGAGGTCCGCCTCCGAAACGGACTTCGCATTTCCGAAAACTCATACGATTTATTTGTTTTACCTAGGAGCAATTCTGAACAATCCGCCGAGGTTCTAACCCACTCGAAGGAGTTAGAAGCATTGGATCTTGCATTACGCGCCTCCGGCTATGTCAAGAAGCAAGCTCCTGGACCACAAACGGTGTTGATTGCCACCCGCTATGATGAGTTCGTATCCAGTCATCTCGAAAACGGTGGGAGCGTTCTACTGATTGCAAACTCGGAAGATTCGTTGCCAAGTATCTGGCCTATCAGCATTGCCACCCGTGCTGGTACCGAACTCGATGGCCGGTGGTTTTCGAACTTCAACTGGATTCGTAGTGATCGGCAACCATTCGCTTCCGTTGCTTTCACCACAATTTTAGGCTTCGAGACTGCAAAGGTCGCTCCGGATTACGTCATTGATGGCATTACGCCCGATATGGTCGAGGATGTTTTATCGGGGATTACGCTGGGTTGGCTCAATCGGAACTGTGCACTCGCGGCACAGATAGGCGTTGGGAGTGGAAGGATGATAGTCACCACCTATCAATTCGACAAATATGGGGAAGACCCGTATGCCACCAATCTTCTGGACGGCATTGTTCAATACTTAGCAGGCCCTGATTGCAAGCCCCGCTTTCACGTATCTTTGTGACGAATCCGTGTCATGAGTCAAGAAGCCAAAGCCGTGGCGTTAGATCAAGAACTGAAGAAGGCATTTGAAACCTGCTTTGGAGGGGCGTCGCGAATATTCCGTGCTCCCGGGCGAGTGAACCTCATTGGGGAACATACGGATTACAACCAAGGATTCGTTTTGCCCGCCGCGATCGGCTTTGACGTCGCGGTTGCTTATGGGCCCACTGAAACATTTGAGTTAAAAGTGCATTCACTTCAGGAAGGCGATAGCGCGGCTCTGGATTTATCTGAAGCCCTTCCACAACCAAGAGGTGATTGGACGGACTACATACGTGGTGTCGAACTTCAGTTTCAACGATTGAAATACTCCGTGAAGGGCGCGAACTTACTTGTAGACGGCGGGGTACCCATCGGAGGAGGTTTAAGTTCGTCGGCGGCTCTTGAGGTTGCAGTGGCGTTCTCGCTGCTGGACCTTATGGATGCTCGAATGGGACCTGTCGACGTAGCCAAACTATGTCAGCGTGCTGAGAACGAATTTGTTGGTGCGCATTGCGGCATTATGGACCAATATTCATCTGTGTTCGGTCGTGCTGGCCATGCTCTTTTACTTGATTGTCGAACTTTGGATATACGATACGTTCCAATCCCGAAGAACGTTAGTCTTGTTATCTGCAACACCATGGTAAGGCACGCCATCGGTAGTAGTAAATATAATGAGCGCCGTTCGGAGTGTGAGGAGTGCGTCCGATATTTTGCGGATCGAATTGATGGAGTGAGCGCCCTGCGCGACATCACGCAAGGCGATTTAGATGAGTACGGCGGTGGGTTGTCGCCTACACTGCTACGCCGAGCACGACACGTTGTTAGTGAGAATGCGCGAGTTTTGCATGCGGCTGAAGCTCTCCAAAATAATGACCTCTCCACTGTTGGCAGACTCATGCAGGCCTCTCACGTCAGTTTGAGAGATGATTACGAGGTGAGCTGTCCTGAGTTGAACATAATGGTCGATCTTGCCTGTAGAATTCCGGGTTTGCACGGCGCGCGAATGACCGGAGGCGGGTTCGGAGGTTGCACCATTAACCTCGTTGAGAGCGACTCCATAGATCTTTTCAAATCCCTTATTGCAAAACAATATAAACAAGCCACAAACATTGATCCTGAGGTCTACGTCACTTCGGCTTCGGATGGGGCGGGGATTGCGAACCACGGTTTAGAACGCAGTTGGAATGAGAACGAGCCAGCGCCCCTTCTCTAGCTCGCGCGTCGTTATAATCCCAACCTGAGTCACTCGCTGAGAATCATGTCAGAGCCAATCGATTCATCTCATCGCCGACTTAATCAACTCACCGGCGAATGGGTCTTAGTATCTCCTAATCGTACCCAAAGGCCATGGCAAGGCCAGATTCACGATTCGGCTGCTGATGTTCAACCGCAATATGACCCATCCTGCTACTTATGTCCAGGAAACGCGAGATTTGGTGGACTTAGGAATGAGAAGTACACATCTACATTTGTTTTCAACAACGATTTCCCTGCATTGCAGGCCACGGCCATCGATAGTGAAATAAACAGCTCAGACTTGCTTGTGTCAAGCCCGGAGCGGGGAATCTGCAGAGTGGGTTGTTTCTCGCCCCGTCATGATCTCACTATGGCTGGTATGGCCATAGAGGATACCCGGCTCGTAATCGAAATGTGGATTGAACAGTTCAAAGACCTCCGTTCGCGGGATTTCATTCAGTATGTTCAGATCTTCGAGAACCGCGGTGCAATGATGGGCGCCAGTAACCCACATCCTCATTGTCAGATTTGGGGGACGCAATCGATTCCGAATGAGCCCGCTAAAGAACAAAAGTCGATGCAAAAGTATTTGCTCGAGAGCGGGAGTTGTTTGCTTTGTGACTACACCCGCGTCGAGACCAAACACTCAGAACGCATCGTGTTGCTGAATGAACGGTTTGTGGTGGTAGTTCCCTTCTGGGCGCTGTGGCCGTTTGAGACTCTTGTTGTCAGTCGTAGACATATCGCTGACATTTCCTATCTTTTGGAGGACGAAAAAAACCAACTGGCGGAAACCCTGAACAAGCTTACGAGAGCCTACGACCGCTTGTTTAATGTGTCTTTTCCTTATTCCATGGGATTTCACCAGCAACCTTGTACGCGCGAAAGTCATCCCGAGTGGCACTTGCACGCGCATTTTTATCCGCCCCTTCTTCGCTCCGCAAGCATCAAAAAGTTCATGGTTGGCTTCGAAATGTTGGGCACTCCGCAGCGCGATATTACGCCGGAATCGGCTGCCCAGCTTTTGCGAGAGGTTTGCGAGCTATAAGAGGGAGCGAAGAGTGGGGAACAAGCAGGAACCCGGCAAGCCGGGTCTTCAGCTATGGGGCGGGGTTGAGTGCACGATCAACCGCGTTGAAGGAGTGTATTTCGAGCAACTCATACGGACCGGTCATCGGCACCGACTTTCTGATTTTGAGAGATTTGCGTCCCTTGGAATCAAGGCGCTTCGGCACCCAATACTCTGGGAAGAGACAGCGCCGGATGGTACTGCCAGAGCTGATTGGAGTTGGGCGGACGCATCTTTAGAATGCCTGAAGAAGTTTGCCATTAAGCCGGTCGTGGGCTTGATCCATCATGGCAGTGGCCCTCGCGCGACCAATCTTCTCGACCCGGAATTCCCTCAACGCTTATCGGATTATGCAGCAGCAGTTGCCCGTCGCTATCCCTGGATCGCAGATTACACCCCGGTCAACGAACCGCTAACGACTGCACGCTTCAGCGCGCTGTATGGGCATTGGTATCCCCACAAACATGACGACTTGTCATTCGCCCGCGCCCTGCTGAATCAGTGTCGTGCCGTGATCTTGTCGATTCGAGCGATCCGACAAGTGAATTCCTCGGCTCGGCTCGTTCAGACAGATGATCTAGGGAAAGTTTTCAGTTCGCCAAGGCTCTCATATCAGGCCGATTTTGAAAACGAGCGCCGCTGGTGCACTTTCGACTTGTTGTCTGGGATGGTAGATCGCAGTCATCCAATGTGGTCCTATTTCATTTGGGCCGGCGTTCAGGAACCTGAGTTGGAATGGTTTCTCGATAATTCCTTGGCGCCCGGGGTAATCGGAATAAATCATTATCTGAGTGGGGAACGTTACCTCGATGAAAACATTCAGAGATATCCCGAAGAAAGCCACGGCACTAACGGACGGGATAAGTATGCGGACGTTCTAGCCGCGCGAGTCCTCCGAGATGGGGCGGCAGGTCCTCGCGCTCTGGTCATGGAGGCATGGTCGCGCTACCACTTACCGATCGCTATTACTGAATGCCATAACGGTTGCACGCGAGAGGAGCAGTTACGATGGTTCCTGGAGGTCTGGCAAGCTGCAGATCAATGTAGAAAGGATGGAGCCGAAGTTTTGGCGGTTACGGCTTGGTCGCTTCTCGGAGCGTTCGACTGGAACCACCTTGTTACCCGCAACGATGGCCACTACGAGCCCGGTGTGTATGACGTCCGCTCGTCACCTCCGCGCCCTACCGCGCTCGTCGAGATGATGCGAAACTTGGCCGCCGGGAATACTCCGGAACATCCGATTCTCAAGGTTCTGGGGTGGTGGAAGCGTCCCGAACGTTTTATCTACGGCTTTTCAGTTGATGAAAACGGTGACGCAATATCTCGCGGTACTTCTCCTGATGAAAATTCGTCAGCGCGGGTGCGGCCGGTTTTAATTACGGGAGGCTCAACCACGCTCGGTCAAGCTTTCGCCCATGTCTGCAAAGCCCGGGGGATTCCCTGCCATGTGCTTTCGCGCCAACATCTCGATATCGCCGACCGCAGATCAGTTCACAAGGCGTTATTCACGCTTCAGCCATGGGCAATCATCAATGCGGAAGGGTACGAGCGTATCGATGAGGCCGAAACCCATAAGAGTCGCTGTTACCGCGAAAACACCGAGGGGCCGGCGTTGCTGGCGATGGAGTGCCGCCAACGCGACATTCGGCTGGTAACTTTTTCAAACGGCCAAGTTTTCAACGGGAAGAAGACGGGTGCCTACCTTGAAAGCGACCCGCCTGACCCAATCAACTATTACGGCATGTGCAAGGTGGAGACAGAGGAGCGCGTGCTCGCTTTGATGCCGTCCGCGCTCGTGGTACGATCGGGATCCCTTTTTGGGCCATGGGATGAGGATAACTTTGTCATCACTGCCATGCGAAAGTTACAGCGAGGCGAACATTTTGTCGCTGCTTCAGACACAATGCTCTCGCCTACTTACGTTCCCGACTTTGTACACATGTGCCTGGATTTGCTCATCGACGGGGAATCTGGTATCTGGCATCTTGCTAACGTTGGAGTTATCAGTTGGGCATCGCTCGTGGAGAGGGCGGCGCTGGCAACTGGGATCCCCACGAATTCGTTAGAGAAGTGCCCACTAAGAGATCTGCCTTTACAGGCTCAACGACCCGCGAATAGCGCGCTTTCGAGTGAAAGGGCGTTGCTGTTGCCATCCCTTGAAGATGCTTTGGGTCGCTTCGTAGGTGAAACCCGAATAAACACGAACTCCGAACCTATTGAAGACTTCCCCGAAATGAAATCAATCCGGCGCTGAACCAGTTTTACGCCTTCTGGGACTCCTACCCTGTCGTCGGTTTGACCTACCAGCCCGTACCCTTTTACGCAGCGGCATCTTCGCGTTCGGCGAGAGCAGTTCCAGATGCTGCGGTCTGAACAGGAATGCTTGTATACAAACGGTCATGCAGCGCGGCACCGACCGCATGGTGTTTAGCTACCGTAATACGCTTAAACGTGGCAAGAGCCTGGCCCGTCACTTGATCCATGTTGTAATACTTATAGGTCGCCAGCCTCCCGACAAAGTGCACTCCGGTAGTAGAGTCAGCAAGCTCTTTATACTTCTTGTACATCGCGTTATTTTCGGGGCGAGGTACCGGGTAGTAAGGATCGCCCTCCGCCTGCGGAAATTCGTAAACGACGCTGGTCTTCGGGTGCTCCTGCCCGGTCAAGTATTTAAATTCTGTCACTCTCGTATACAGGTGTTCATTCGGATAATTAACGACCGCTGCAGTCTGAAAATTCGGCTTGTTCAGGGTTTCGTGCTTAAATCTGAGTGACCGGTATGGAAGCTCGCCGTAGCGAAAATCAAAGAATTCGTCGATCGGACCAGTGTAGATGAGCTGCCGGTAGGCTATTGACTTCCCGATCTCACGATAGTTTGCATTTAACAAGATCTTGATATTTGGATGGTCCAACATATTCTCGAACATCCTCGTATATCCATGCAGCGGCATCGCCTGGTACGTGTCGCTAAAATAGCGGCTGTCTCGATTAGTTCTCACGGGCACGCGAGCAGTAACGGCGGCATCGAGTTCTGATGGGTCCATATTCCATTGCTTGCGGGTATAGTTCCTGAAAAATTTCTCGTATAGCTCTCTCCCGATCCGGCTGACGACCACGTCCTCCGACGTTTTGATCTCCTGCTTTTTCTCCGCCATTGTCTCCAAAAACTTTTCGGCTTCGAAAGAATTCATGCTCAACCCATAAAGCTTGTTCAAGGTGTCGAGGTTGATAGGCATCGGCAGCAATTGCCCATCAACGCTCGCCAGGACGCGATGTTCGTAGGGTCGCCATTCCGTGAATTGTGAAAGGTATTCGAAAACGTCTCGCGAGTTCGTGTGAAAAATGTGCGGACCGTATTTATGCACAAGAATTCCGTGCTCGTTGTAATGGTCATACGCGTTGCCGCCTATATGCGAACGGCGATCAACCAGCAACACGCTTTTGTCCGAAATTCTTGCCAGACGCTCGGCAAGCACACTCCCTGCGAAACCAGCTCCCACAATAAGATAATCGAACATGAATGCCCCTAATCTGCTGCTGCCGCGTTGCCCCGGCTAGTCAGCGCGTCGTCCGCCAGCACGCGCCTTCCGCGGCCGGTTGCTTCTATTAAACGGTTCATCTGCTCCCAGGTAGTATCCCAAGACATCTCTGAAAGGAACTCATCGACCATTTCGAGACGTTTGGCAGAGTTTCGGGAACGAATAGCACGTTCCGCGCCGGCGATGAACTCCTCAGCCGTCTTAGCAATCTCAACCAACCCCTTGAGGCCGTAAGGCGTGACGACATCCGCGATCGGAGTAGAGACCACTGGCAGGCCGGCGGCGAGATACTCGGGAGTCTTTGTCGGACTTATGAAGCGGGTCGATTCATTTTGAGCGAATGGCAGGAGGCCGACCTGCCACCCTGACAGGTATGAGGGAAGATCACTGTAGTCTTTCGCTCCGAGATAATGGATATTCGCACCCTGGGGCAGTTCCGAAGGATTTATTTTGACGACCGGACCGATCATCACAAAATGCCAATCGGGTCGCGCGTCGGATACTGACGCTAATAAATCCAGATCCATGCGTTCATCAATCACTCCGCAGTAACCTAAACGCGGTTGTGGAATCGATGCCTGATCTGATGGCTCGGTAGAAAGCCGCCGCGCGGCTACAAAGAATTCACGATCAATGCTGCTGGGGAAACAATGAACCGCACGGTGTTGGGAGTTCTTGCTTTGATAGAGGCTAGTACCGCCCGTGAAAACAAGGTCGGCCTTGGCAAACAATTCCGCTTCGGCCGCTCGAAGGCCGGGTGGCGCCCCCCGGAAAGCAGTCAGCTCGTCCATGCAGTCATAAATGACTACCTGAGGTTGCAGGTCTCGAGTAAACTCCACCGCCATTGGCGTGTAATACCACAGCGAATATTTATCGATACCGTATTCAGTGATGAGTTCGCGTATTAAAGCCGCCTGAATATTTTTTATTTCAGAATCAGTCAGGCCGGTCGGAAGATGTGGCACAACTACTCTAATCTGGGATCCGACCTCCCGTACCTCAACGAACGAGGCACCTGCGTCGAAAACTGGCTCCTCCCAAAAAAATAAACGATGGTCAACTGCACAGCGTGTCATCAAGTGCTGAGGACGCTGAAAAACGAAATTCCAACGCAAATGTGAGAAGACCAGCAAGTTCATGTTTCTAAGATGCCAAACCTCATCGAAGGGTTCGATGTGTACCTTACGCCACATCCAACAGCGTGCTTAGCTACTCCTCAAAATCGTTGCAAACGTCAGCGCTACAAACGGGCCGCGACTAGGCCCGACAGCGGTGAATAGCTCCGATGATGCCCCCGATCTCGGTCTCGGTGCGAGGGACTACAGCCGCCACTCCCATGAGTTCCAGTTGCGATTGTTCTTCGGGAACAGTTCCGAGAGTACAGAGAATGATCGGGGAGTTTGTCGAATCGGATATTTCGCGCACAACTTCTAGAGCCTGTTTTGGATCGGCGTCCGAAACAACAATCACATGGGGAGCAACTCTGGCGATCTCATTGCGCAAGTTCTCGGTTCGTTCCACTTCGCCTTTGACAATGAATCCGCACGCGTTCAGTAGTTTTCCTAGATAGGCCAGAACTACGGCCTGAGTTTCATAGATCACAATTTTGGTTTGATCGATCTTGAAGGGCCGGGATGAAGAATTGTTATTTTTCAATAAAAATGGTCTAGACATAAGTCGTTATCCAAAGCAAACTCCCCACGAATAAAGTCATTCTGTTTGCTGCGCACTCCGAAAGTCGGGCCTGCACCATTCCTTAGTCGTTCCGCGATTTGCTTAACATTTAGAAATCTTTAGAGGGCACGTTATCACGATACCGCTACATTGGCTCCATACAGGGTTTTCTGTAATTGCAGTGCCGACTAAAGGGGTGTAGCGAGCCGTGAGGAAGGGAGATGTCTGCAGTCCCCCGTAATGTTTCGTACCTCGACACGTTTCGACGGCTGGTTAGACATTAGTCGATCGGAGTTAGCGAAACAATTTGAAAACTTGTCCAATCGTCATCCCTCGGTAGAGAACGAGGTAACCGATGGCCGATGCGCGCTGCTGCGATAGCAGGGTCGTCGCCGGATCTCTGCTTGTTCCTAAAATTCAACGGTAAGTGAGTTCAGGTTTTGTACTGCGGCGTACCGGTAAAAGGTCCCGTAGGGTATAGAACGTCGCGCACTCAAGTTTCTCCTCGATTTTCAGCGCTCCGTCCGCAAATTAAGATCACGTGAGGTTACAGTAAGTTTTAAAAAAGATTATCAGGAGAAGATTCAAGATGCGCATAACACCGGTTTTCGCAGTGCTGGCTTTGGCCAGCGCATTTGCCGTTGCCCAGACAAGTGGTAGCAGCCAAGGTACCAGCTCGGGTACCCAAGGCTCCGGCCCGGGCACCAGCCAATCCTCAACCAGCCAAGGAGATACTTCAAGCCAGGGAAGCACATCAACCCAGGGGAGTAGCTCGACGATGGGACAAGATCAACAATCTCAATCAGACAGCAAACACAAGAAGCACGACAAGAAGAATAAGAACAGTGGTGACAGTTCTACCTCTTCTACCGGAACAATGGGTGACTCTAGTTCGGGCATGAGCAGCGGATCCAGCACAGGCGCGGGAGCCTCTGGAACTTCGAGCAGTAGAACATCCAGCAACGGTACATCTGGTAGTAGCAGCGGAACTTCCGGAAACAGTGACAGCAAGACACCGCCACCGCAGTACTAAAACCGCACGAAAAAAATCAATTTCTCCCCCTGGACCGGTGAAAGCAACCGGTCCATTTTTTTTATGTTAGGGGCGTGGGTGTTTGGGTGGCGACTCCCGTCTTAAGGTAGTGCTGCCGCGAATAGCTGTCGCACAAACGCGATTACGGTAACGGAGCCAAGGTTCGCTCTTGGACTGCTTACTGACGCTACGAGGGAAGCGAGATTGACACGCGAACCGTGCGCATCGAATGCCAAAATGTGTTTAGCGGCTCACTTTCTTACGTTCGCACACGTCGACGATCTTGGTCGGATCAATGGCGTCTTTATCGATCTGCTCTTCAATAATTTTTCCATCTTTACCGATCAGGTAATTGACACGACGGGGAGCTTTGTATTGGTCGACGTAGAGGCCATATTCACGGGTGACATCTCCGCCCCAGTCACTCAGTAGCGGGAAGGTTACACCGATGGAATCGGCGAAGGCTTTGTTGGCAAAAGGGCTATCCATGCTTACACCCAGAACCTGAGTGTCGGCGGCTTCCAGCTTTTTCAAATTTTGCTGGAAGGCCTTCATTTGCGCGGTTCAACCACCGGTGAAGGCAAAGATATAAAAGCCGAGCACGACATTGCTTTTGCCGCGATATTGGCTCAGCGAAACTTCCTTCAGGTCGGTGCCGTCAAAATATTTCAATTTAAAATCGGGTGCAGTATCGCCTATTTTTAATTTCATGATTTGCGGCTCCGGTTTCTTGTTCTCGGCCTGCAGTTGCGGAGAGACCATTACTGCGAAAGACAAATACGCCAAAAACATAACCCTCGCGGAATTGACGATTCGTTTCACCTTCATACGGGTTTCCTCCGCGGGTTTCCTCCGCAAAAGCTCTCTAAGCCTACCTTGCGACCGCTTGATCGGTCAAAGGTAACGTCTCTGAAGTAATAACTACAGGCATTCTGGGCTGCGTTTATGCGTTTTCGGAGGCTGGCTGTGCGTACAATATTGACTAGCACATACGGCCAACGATCGAGGCGGATGAGCATTCGAACGCTAAACGATATTCTGCTAAGCGTCAGGCAGAGCGGTCGCAGCCGCGTCATGATGCAAAAAGACGGGCTTGGCTGGAAGGCAATCTCCGCAGCCGAACTGTTTCAGCAGGTCGTTGCCGTATCGCGGACTTTTGCGGCCTGGGGAATTCGAAAAGGCGACCGTGTTGCAATCCTCAGCGAGAATCGTCCCGAGTGGACCATCGCGGACTTTGCAGCGCTGACCTTGGGAGCGGTCACAGTCCCCATTTACGCGACTCAGACCGCCCATCAGACCGCATTCGTTCTCAATGACTCCGGCGCCCGAATCATTGCTGTCTCCTCCAAGAGCCAGTTGGAAAAAGTGCTAACTATTAAGAAAAATACTCCGCTCGAACGGGTTCTTGTTATGGATACGGTCGACGGCAGCGACGCGGTCCTGATGCAGACAATCCTGCATGACGACCCTAAAGACTTTGTCGCCGAATTCGAAACGCAATCGCGGTCTGTAGTTCCAGACGATTTGGCAACCATCATCTATACCTCGGGTACAACCGGCACGGCTAAAGGAGTGATGCTCACGCACGGCAATATGACCTCTAATATTGCCTGCTCGATGGAGGCATTTGGTTTCGGCGACAAGGAGGAAGTCAGTGTATCTTTTTTGCCGTTGTCCCACGTCACCGCTCGTCACGTCGACTTCGCGCTCCTCTATCGCGGCGTGGTACTGGCTTATTGCCCGGACATTTCGCAATTGGCAACCGCGCTCTCTGAAGTTCGACCAAACCTGTTCATCGCAGTGCCGCGCGTTTACGAAAAGCTTCGGCGGCAAGTGATTTTGAAAACTTCCGGCTTTCCGAAAGCCGAGATTTATCGTTGGGCACTCGCTGTGGGACGGGCGCATCGCGACGAGGTATTGGCCGGCAAGAAGCCGACATCCGCTTCGTGGAAGCTGGCCGATCGTCTCTTCTTTTCAAAAGTGCGCGTCGGTATGGGAGGAAATGCGGAGGAATTTATTTCTGGCGGCGCGCCACTCGGCCGTGAACTCGCGGAGTGGTTTGCCGATATTGGGATCCCGATTCACGAGGGTTACGGCTTGACTGAAACCTCGCCCGTGATCGCGGTCAACACTCCCAAAAATCACAAAATAGGAACTGTCGGCAAGCCGCTCCCGAACGTCGAGGTAAAGATAGCCGACGATGGAGAAGTGCTGGCGCGTGGTCCATCAATATTTTCTGGATACTGGAATCGCCCAGAAGAAACACAAGCGGCGTTCGAAGACGGATGGTTCAAGACCGGAGACATCGGTAATCTCGACAGCGACGGATTTCTCTCGATCACCGATCGCAAAAAGGATTTGATAAAAACGTCCGGCGGGAAATTTATTGCTCCGCAGCCCATCGAGAACTCCCTGAAATTGAATCCGCTGATCGGGACTGCGGTCGTGATCGGCGACCGAAGGAAATTTCCAGCGGTGCTGATCGCGCCCGACTTCGCGGTTCTGGAAAATTGGGCGCGCGCCAATCAGGTCGATTGTTCTTCTCGTAAACTTCTGGTCGCCGATGCCAAAGTACAAATTCTTTATAATGGAATCATTGAGGAACTGAACGGCAATTTGGCACGCTTCGAAAGGCTGAAGCGCGTTTTGCTTGTTCCCGAAGAGTTTTCAGCAGACAACGGCACTCTCACTCACACTTTTAAAGTACGTCGACGCGGCATTGAAGATCGCTACCGAGTTCTGATCGACGAGATGTATGTAAAAGCTGAAAACGACTACAAGCCGCACGAGTCTTCGCTTCATCATTAGTCGACCAAAGCATTCAGCCAGCAGCAAACTCCCCGATGGGCTTGTCGCTCTCTACAATTGCTCCCAAATCACCGATGGGCTCCGCTCTCGCCGTACAATAGCAAAGTTATGACAGATTCGCTATTCATCGCTGGCAAGGAATTTCGGTCCCGCCTCATCGTCGGGACGGGGAAATACAAGTCATTTCAAGAAACCGCGCGCGCCCTTGAAGCGAGCGGTGCGGACATGGTCACGGTGGCGGTGCGGCGCGTGAATCTTGATCGCAGCAAAGAGTCGCTGCTTGACTACATCGACCCTAAGAGATATTTCCTTCTCCCCAACACGGCCGGATGTTATACAGCCGACGACACGATCCGTACGGCGCGCCTGGCTCGCGAGGTAGGGCTCTCTGACTGGGTTAAGCTAGAAGTAATCGGCGATCAGGCAACGCTCTATCCGGACGTACAGGCAACGCTCGAAGCTACCGCCGTGCTGGCAAAGGAAGGATTCACGGTGCTCGCTTACACATCCGACGACATTGTCATTGCTAAGCGCTTGGTCGATGCGGGTGCGGCGGCGGTTATGCCGCTCGGGGCGCCAATCGGAAGTGGCCTCGGCATTCAGAACACCGTGAACTTGCGTATACTGCGCGAATTGATTACGGGCGTCCCGCTCATCGTGGATGCAGGAGTGGGAACCGCGTCCGACGCTGCCATCGCCATGGAGCTTGGCTACGACGCAGTCTTGATGAATACGGGAATCGCCGGAGCGCAAGAACCGATCCTCATGGCGGAGGCGATGAAGCACGCCGTAGTTGCCGGCCGACAGGCTCACCTGGCGGGCCGCATGCCAAGAAAACTTTACGCTACGGCCAGTTCCCCCTTAGAAGGAGTCGTGCGATAGACATTGATGGTCGAAGCACGATGATGGAAGCAGGAATGGCCGAAGCAAGGATGGTCCGAGCATAAAAAAGGGCAGGCATAAAGCCGCCCTTTCTCTTACACTCAAGCCACCCTGTTACTTAGCCATCGCAACAGTGTCGACGTGCATCTTGTCACCGTCCATTTTTCCGGTCACGGCAACGTGATGTCCGTAATGATCTTTGAGCGAATCGGGATTGTCTACCATCACAACCTTCTGATCTGTGTCAGTTACGATGACCGCACTGGCGCCAGCCTTAATGCACTTCTTCGTGCAAGCTGCTCCGTCAGCGCTCGCATCTTTAGCACCGCACTTTGAGTTGCTAACTACACCCTTTACGGTTTCAGAATCAGCCGCAAATGACGCCGAAGCAATGGACACTACCATTGCACCTGCAACCAACAACAAGAACAGTTTTCGCATGGATCCTCCTAGCAATCTACGAAACATTATGCAGAGTGCACTCTAACATAGACCGCCTATTTTAAGTGCAGAGACAAATGTAACAAATTTGTCCCCTGCCGACCGGTTTCAGGGTATCATCGCGCACTGATGAATCCAACGACTGGAGCACTCCTTATGATCTCGTCCCGCTCTTGCACCAAGTTAGTACCTTTGAAGTGGCTGATAGCGTTTCTTTCTCTTACGACTTTCGTTTTATCACAGGACCAGTCGACCGTGCTGAAACTGCAGCGCTCAAAAGCGGTTCTAAACCTCGAAACCAATGTGGTCCACGCTCAAGGTATGAATGGCATCACTTACGGTAAATCGGGAAGCGTTTCAAGTTATCCTAATTCGCTATCCTGCTTAGTTGTGTACGGAGACGGTAAGTTCGTGATGGAGAGAAGAGAGGAATCAACTGTCGGCAAGCCAAAGGTCAAGACGGCAGAAGGCTCTCTAAGTGCAGACGACCTACAACGCTTAAAGGGCATACTTGATGAAGAAAACTTGAAAAGAATAACGAGTCCAAAGCCGCCTGAATTTCCCGACAACGCCGTCTCCGTTCGCGAAATTGAAAGCATCGATGCGCAAATTGGGTCGACTCAGCATTTCACGACGATCAAAGAGCGGCTCAAAACAAATGAGGCGAGCGGAATGGACAAGTTCATCGATAATGGCGCTCCGTATCAGAAGACGCTAAGCCCAATGATGAAATGGTTCGAAGGTTTGGAAAAGAAAAACAAGTCAGAATTCAAGGATTCAAAGCCGCAGTATTGCGCACCGATGAACATCGGGTGAAGCGATGAGAATAAACTTTTTGTTTTTGTCGTTTTCGCTGCTCTTGTCCCTCGAGGCCGCCGCTCTGGACGGAAAATCTGAGCCTGCTTCGATTCGATTATTCTTGTCGGAAGTAGAGCCTTCCTCGATGTCCGCCGACCATTACTGCACGGTAGTATTTTCGGATCACCGCTTCCACTCAGAAAAAGCAGTCCTTCATCACGGCAAGGATCTCGATCGCAAGGTGTTCGAGGGCGAGCTTTCTGAAGAGCAATGGAATGGCTTGGCAAGCATTTTGGACAATAAAGATTTACGCGAGCTAAAAATTCCTCCCTATGTACCGCCCCTTGTAATGCAAGAAACTCATCCCTATTCGATCAGCATCGCGCGGGACGGACACTTTCAAAACTTTGAATTTATGGACGGCAAAAGCCTCAAACCTTATCAGTCGCAATTAAAACCTCTGTTGCAGTGGTGGAAAACGGTTCGCCGACAGAAGATGGAGCCGTCGAATGCCCCTAAGAGCGAAAGATGTTTGCTTGATAATGGCCGCGCTGTATTCGCACAGTAGGGCTGCGCGGTGAGCGGTCTCGATCGAGAGATCTTATTTACCGTTTTTCGCGCGCCCGACCGGAGGCTTGGTTAGAGGATCGGGTGAGACGTAAACGATTTCTCCGCGGCGAGTGTAATGCAATTGTTCTCGCGCCTCTTTCTCGATAGCAGCCGGATCGGATTTGAGCGAGTCGATCTGATTTTGGTGCCGCGTATTCTCCTCTTGCAGACGATCCACTTCGGTTTGCAGAGCTTGCATCTCGCTGTGTTTCTGGCGATATGCAACCATGCCGTTGGCGCCAAACATGGCATGCACAACGATTGCGACGATGACCAAGGCCGCAGCCACCGTCCCGACGCGGCGCCATTCCATCGCTAGCCACGACCACGCAGGACGAGTGCGCTCAACCAGACGCGCCGCGGCGGCCTCCGCCTTTGGGCCATGATCTCTTGCCTGCTCCCGCGCGCAGTCGATTGCTGCCCGCAGCCCCGCGTGCGGCCCGGGAAAGATGCTGACTCGTGAGGTCGGTCCTAACCGAAGATCCATGCTAAATACTTCCTGCCGATCCCTGACTGACTGTTACCGCTTTAATCGAATATCCAGGCCTTTGCTGCCGCACTCAAATTCTTCAGTTCGGGCTCGCTGCGTGCCTCGCTGTAGACGCGGACTACCGGTTCGGTCCCCGAAAGGCGATAGCAAACCCATGATCCGTTGTCGAACAATAGCTTCAGGCCGTCGGTTCTCACTGCAGAAGCAACTTTTGAGCCATTAAACTCAGGGGGATCACGACGTAACTTCTCAGTAAACTTCTCTTTTACTTCCGGCGTCAAGCGGAAGTTTTCGCGAGTGGGGTAGAAGGAACCAACATCAGCAAATAAAGCTTTAATTTGTTTACCGAGCGACTGTCCCCGGCGCGCAACCATCTCGCAGCAGAGCAACCCGGCGAGCACTCCATCTTTTTCGGGAACATGCTGGCGTATCGAAAGACCGGCACTTTCTTCTCCGCCAATGAGAATTTTATCCTGCTTGATCAGTTCCCCAATGTACTTAAATCCAACCGGAGTTTCGTGCACTTCGATTTTGTGCTTCGCGGCGAGAGCGTTGACAAGGTTGGTCGTTGCCACGGACTTGCCAACGCCATTTTTCCAGCCACGCGTCTCGACAAGATAGTCAAAAAGCAATGCGATGACGTAGTTCGGCTGGATAAACGTTCCGTCTTCGTCGACGATTCCAAAGCGGTCGGCGTCACCATCGGTCGCAATGCCCATGGCGGCTCCCATTTCACGCATCTTGTGACGAAGATCCTCAAGCAATTCATCGTCTGGTTCGGGAGCGTGACCGCCGAACAGTACATCGCGATAATCGTGAACCGCGACCACCGTGATGCCGGCATCGCGCAGCAATCCGTCCGAATATCCCCGCGCGGCCCCCCACATGGGATCGAACGCGATCTTGATGCCCGACTTCCTGATGATTTCAAGATCGACTATTTCACGCAGCCGGGAAAGATATGTCGTGCGTGGATCGAGCGATTGCTGCTTGGGTCCGGAGCGTTCGCCATCTTTCGAAGATGACTGCGGGTCGGCGTCATAAGCGGCAATCTCGGATTCTATTGCCATAGTCACTTCCGGCAGCGCTGGCGCACCGTCGGGTGTCGAAAACTTTATGCCGTTATATTCCGGAGGGTTATGCGAGGCGGTGAAATTGATCGCTCCATCAGCTTTCGTTTGCGTGACGGCGTACGAAATAGCTGGAGTGGGCGCCGGGTCGGCAATCATGAGAGGCGTCAATCCATGACCCGACAGGATCTCCGCAGCCATCGAGCAAAGTGTCTCGCCTAAAAAACGCGGGTCGCGCCCCACGATCACTTTTCCCTGGGGATTTTTCGAAGCCACGTAACCCGCGATGCCATGCACGGCGCGGCGCACATTCGCAAAAGTGAACTCGTCGGCCATTACGGCCCGCCATCCAGAAGTACCGAACTTGATTTGTGTGGCCATCCGTCGCCTCGTATTCTCGACTCTTGGATGCATAATTTTATATGACAGATAAAAAGCTTGTTCTCACCAGTTGCTCATCGATTGCAGAGGCACGCAACCTGGCGCACAAAATCGTTGAGCGTCAACTCGCAGCCTGCGTCAACGTCGTTCCCCACGTCGAGTCGATTTATCGCTGGGAAGGAAAAGTTGAAACTGCCGCTGAATTTCTGCTGTTGATCAAGACTACTGACGGCGCCTTTCAGCAGTTGCTTGATACTCTGATTGAGCTGCACTCCTACGAAAATCCAGAGTGCATCAAAATCGCAATCGAAGATGGCAGCGCAGAATATCTCCGATGGATCGGAGAATCGGTACGGTAGGAGGGCGCCCGCTTCTAACTGGCTGCGGTTCGCCACCGCGATCTGCGATCAGTAGGCAAATACAATGTCGGCTTTTAGCGGGGTTTAGCCCGCCTTCAGCGCGCGGATATTCAGCCGCCAATAGTCAAGCACGAATGGAGCGTCGCTTGCCATCGACCACTCCACAAGCCGCCGCAAGAATGTAGACCGCAATTCTGCGTCAGGAAGCATTTCCAAATTGCGATGTAGCACGAAGGTCCCGAGATAGCCCTCGAATTCTTCCGGCCCTTTCGCTGCGAACCTGGCTTGTTCGAGCCACGTTTTCACCTCGTGGAATCCCGCGGAATGAAGGCGGCGCGCTGCTTCTTCCGCATCTGAAAAAAGCCATGGCTCGCGAAAATCTGCCAGCCATTCCGCAAACGGAGACTCCTGCGACAACTCGCGCACACGTTGGCGCAAGCGCGCGAGATTGGGGCCACCTCCGCATTGCGCGTGCAGCCAGCCGCCTCGCCGCAGTGCACCGTAAAGGTTCAGGAACAACCGGTCGTGATTTGTCACCCAGTGAAATGACGCCGTGCTAAAGACTCCATCGAAACAATTCGAGAACGGAAGGTCAAGCAGGTCAGCCGCGACAAGGCTGGCGCGAGCTCCATAACCCGGTTCGAGATTCTGACGGGCGTACGTAGCCATGTTGCGCGAGAGATCGACACCCACTACTTTCCCGTGCGGGAGATTTTCAAGCAGCAGGCGGGTCAACTTACCTGTGCCACACCCGGCATCGAGCACACATTCGTCGCCTCGCAGGAGGAGCTCATTCAGAACGCGTTGCCCCCACTCAAATTGCGGAGCCGACAGCCGGTGGTAGTCGGCAGCGTTCCATTCACGAGAGGACGATGACATGAAAGTTGTGAAGTAAACCTAGCTGGCGGCCAAAGCCTGATCGAGGTCGGCGAGAATATCTTCGACATTCTCGATGCCAACCGATATACGCACCATACCATCCGTAATTCCGATTTTTCGTCGTCCCTCTTCTCCCACCCCTGCGTGGGTCATGGTGGCCGGGTGCGAGATCAGAGTTTCGACGCCACCAAGCGATTCAGCCAAGGAACAGACTCGAACTTTGCGCAACATTCCATTGGCGTTCGCAAGCGACCCCGTCTCGAACGTGATCATTGATCCGAAACCGGTCATCTGACGCTTCGCTAACTCATGCTGTGGATGATCGGGGAGCCCGGGATAAAAAACTCTTTTTACTTTTTTGTGCTGTGCCAAATATGCAGCAACTTTGCGCCCGCTTTGGTCATGCTGCTCCATTCGCACAGCCAGCGTTTTGACCCCGCGCAAAATTAGCCAGCACTCAAACGGAGATAGTATCGCTCCCGCGCACTTTTGCAAGAACGCCAGCTTTTCCGCCTGCTCGCGCCGGGTGCAAACGACCACGCCGCCGAGGCCGTCGCTGTGGCCGTTGAGAAACTTGGTAGTTGAATGGACAACCATGTCAGCTCCAAACTCGATAGGGCGCTGAAAGTAAGGAGAGGTAAACGTGTTGTCAACCACCAGCTCAACCTTATGTTGATGGCTCAGCTCGGCAATCGCACTCAGATCACAGAGCTCCATGAGCGGGTTTGTCGGGGTTTCTACAAAAAGCAGCCGAGTATTTTTTCGGAACGCTTTTTCAACTTTTTGCAGATCCGAAGTGTCGACATAAGTGAAGGTCAGCCCAAAGTTGGTCAGAACCTGGTTGAACAAGCGTGGAGTGCCACCATAAAGATTATGCCCTGCTACGACGTGATCTCCAGCCTTGAGCATGCTGGTGATGGCGTTGATCGCGGCCATGCCGCTCCCAAAGACTCGAGCAGAGATGCCGCCCTCAAGCGCTGCCAGGTTCGTTTCGAGGCGGTCGCGGGTGGGATTTGAAACGCGTGCGTACTCGTACCCCTTATTCTTGCCGATCTCTTGCTGAACGTATGTTGAAGTAGGGTAGATCGGTGCGGAGACCGCTCCGGTAAGAGGGTCGGGCTCTTGCCCGACATGAATCGCCTTCGTGGCAAAGCCGCATTTCTGTTTAGCCAAAATCTTCTCCAAGAATTTCTATAGCCACGCTGAAGCTTCTAGATGCCGCCTTCGAAAATCTTTTTTGATAAATAGCGTTCGGCGGAGTCGGGGATCATGGTTACAACTCGCTGCCCTGCCCCGAGACGCTTGGCAATTTCTATAGCCGCATAGACGTTGGCGCCTGCGCTCGAGCCGGCCAATACGCCCTGGCTGGCCGCTAATTGTTTGACCATTTGGAAGGCCTGTTCGTCGGTTACTTTAAAAACTTCGTCGCAAACGGAACGGTCGAAATTACCCGGGATAAAAGTGTTGCCGATTCCTTCCACTTTGTGCGGAGCGGGCTTGCCGCCGCCTAAGATCGAGCCTTCCGTCTCCACGGCGACTGCAAAAAGCTTGGGCAATCGCTCCTTCAAAAAACGCGCAACTCCGGTGAATGTGCCCGCCGTACCGCAGCCAATCGTGATCGCATCGACGCGGCCTTCCATCTGCTCGAAGATTTCGCGAGCCGTAGTTTCGTAGTGATAATCGGTATTAGCTTGGTTATCGAACTGGGCGGCCAGAAATGCGCCCGGGCTGGCGGCCTGTAAGTCACGAGCCCGCTGAATCGCTCCCTGCATGCCTTCGGATTCCGGCGTTCGGGTCACTTCAGCTCCCAACGCACGCATTAAAATGACTTTCTCTTCGGAAAATTTTTCGGGTACGAATAGGCGAACCTTGTAGCCGCGATTGACGCCAATAAGTGCGAGACCAATGCCGGTGTTGCCTGCAGTCGCTTCGATGACGGTTCCTCCCGGCTTAAGCTTTCCTTCGCGCTCGGCATGCTCAATCAATCCAATGGCAGCACGGTCTTTCACGCTGCCACCGGGATTGAGATACTCGAGTTTTGCGAAGATGTCGGCTCCCCCATCCGGGGACAGCCTGCGCATGTGAAGCATCGGCGTTTCGCCGACGAGTTTCGATATGTCGTCGCTAAGGCGTAAGCGTGAGGTTGCGATCGTGGTAGGCACTCCCTACAGAGTAAGGAACGAACCGGGGAGCGTCAATCGCCGGCGGTAACGCGTTTAATTCACTGGGCGCCTGACGAGGGCTCAGCCCCGGCGTAATAACCGCTCTTTGTCCGCACAATCAATTTCCGGCTATGCGAACGGACTTCAACTTTTACCTGACGGTATCCACCTTGGCTTTTGGGCGTGGTCGGCTTATATCCGATCGTGTATTGCGTGCGGATGTCGTGGGCTATGGTGCGGCTGATGGCGTCAACTTCGTCCAAGGTTTGCGGAAAGAAGGCGATGCCGCCGGTCCTCTGCGACATGATTTGCAGAGCTCGTTTAGCGTGCTTCGGGTGCTCTTCTTTTTCCAGGACGCCGATGGAATATACCGTCGGCCCGTTCTCCGTCTGTAAACGCCGCACCGCCTGCTCCAGTGTCTCGGAGCTTTCGTTATCCTCGCCGTCAGTCACGACGAAAAGCACCTTCTTCTCCAGCTTGGCATCCTTCTTTAAATGATCGGCCGAAGCGACGACAGCGTCATAAAGCGCCGTTCCCCCGCGCGACTCAATCTTTTCTAATCCTGCCTTCAACTTCTTGATACTGGCGGTGAAATCCTGATCGAGGTAGTATTCGTCGTTAAAATTCACGATGAAGACTTCATCGCTTGGGTTCGACGCGCGCACCAGGTTCAGGGCTGCTGCATTTACTTTTTGCCGCTTCTCGCGCATTGATCCGGAATTGTCGACCACTATGCCCATCGCCACGGGGATGTCTTCGTGGCGAAAGGACGTGATCACTTGCTGGTGACCGTCTTCCGACACACTGAAGTCGCCCTGCTCCAAATTGGTGACGATGCGCTGCTTGTCGTCGACAACGGTCGCGTGCAGCAGAACTTCATCAACTTTCTTGCGGAAGATAAAAACGCCGTTGTCGGACTCTGCTCCTTGGGATTCAAGCGGCGCGTTACCGGGAGCGGCGTCGGTGCCGGGGCTTGGTGTGCCCGGCTTCGTAGGGGGTAGCGGCGTTTGCTGCTGTGAAGCTCGCGGTTGCGATGCTGGCTGCGAATGAATCAGGAATGGAGCGGTAAAAAGAAGAAATAATAAAAAGAAGGCTTCATTCCGTCGGCGCATAATAACCCGTCTTGGCGTAAACCTTGAGCGGAGGCAATCCTTTGGGCGGTGAGAGTTTCACTTTTATCTTACGCCATTTGCCGTCGCGCACCGGGTTCTTAGGGCGGTATCCGATGACATATTGGTTGCGCAATTCTATGCCAATCTTTGTGGATACATCCGCCAAGTCGTTCGGGTTATCGATCGTAAACGCTCGGCCGCCGGTCAGTTCGGTGACGTCGGCTAGCAGTGCGGGCCCAAGCCGCTCTTCGTCGGTGGGGAAATAATGGTCGTAGATGCCAATCGCATAAATCAGAATGTCGGCTTCCTTGACCATGGATTTAATTTCGCCTTCGGTGTAACGGCTGTGGTTGTCGCCGCCGTCCGAAATGATCAGCAACGCCTTCTTGGGATACTTCGCCGCCCGCATTTTATTGACGCCGAGGTAGATAGCATCGAGCAGAGCAGTTCTGCCCTTCGGAACCGAGTAAAGCAGTCGTCCTTGAATGTCGTCGACCGAACTGGTGAAATCCGCGATCTCTTCCGGCTTGTCCGCAAAGGTGATCATAAAGAACTCGTCTTGCGGATTTGCGGTCTTAAAAAATTCCACGACCGCCTCGCGAGCGCGCTCGACTTTACTGCTCATGCTGCCGCTCATGTCGAAGATGACACCGATCGAAACCGGAGCGTCTTCGCTAGAGAAGGTCTTAATTTCCTGCTGGTCTTTGCCCTCAAAGAGATTGAAATTCTGACGATCCAGCCCGGTCACTAATCGATTCAGCGGATCGGTGATCGTCACTGGCACCAACACCATATCGACTGTCACTTTCATGGGCTTGGTGTGGGTTTTGAACGCCGTGTCGATCTCAGGTTCTTTGGGAGGAGGTTGCTGCACTCGTGGCTGAATGTGGACGTCTTCGGTGGAATTCTGAGCGGGAAGGGTAAGCACGCCGCACACAACCATCATCAGAAGTGCCAGGAAGGACGATAAGGACGAGAACAATTTGCCGAACAACATGAGGCCCCACAAAACCCGCGTCCGGCGAGGAGACCCGCCGACAAACGGATCACGCGCGCTAACTAAATCGGATAGTAGCACAAGACTAGGTGACCATTGTCACCTTTTCGTCAACGAAATTTAGATTCCCTTTCACACCGGGAGGTAGCTTCCTTGTCTCGCGCGCTCAATTTAATTCTTCCCGTTTTTTCGTCTCAGAGCCGGGGCGGCGGGCAACGTCCGGACTAAATTGCTTTATATTTTCAAACCAACGTCCCAACACCAGCGGCAAGTTGTTTGAAACGACCCTGCTACAATTCTGGCTTCCCGACTATGGCCCATATACTTCCTTTCCAGGCCTGGCGCTACGACCAGCAGCGAGTTCCCATTCACAGCGTTGTGACCCAACCTTACGACAAGATAAGTCCCGCAATGCAAGAGGTTTACTACGAGGAGAGCCCTAACAATCTGGTGCGGTTGATTCTCGGAAAATCGCTTCCCTGGGATGGCGACGCTGAGAACGCCTACACCAGGGCCGCATCAACCTTTCAGGAGTGGCGCCAGTCTGGGATTTTACGCAAGGACGCCGAACCTAGCATCTACCGCTATACGCAGTCCTTTGAAATTCCGGCAGGCGCGCCTGGGCATCCGGGGCGGGCAGAACGGAAGGGATTTATCGCCCTCGGCCGCCTGGAAGACTACTCGGCCGAGGTTATTTTCAGGCACGAGCAGACACTTTCCAAGCCGAAAGCCGACCGACTTCAGCTTTTACGAGCGACACGTGCACAGCTTGAGCAAATTTTCATGCTTTATGGCGGCGGAGGAAAGATTGAAGCTCTTCTCGAAACCTCTCGGCAGCCTGATATTGAGGTCACGGACGAATATAAGACCCTCCATCGCGTGTGGAAGATTTCGGATTCCAAAATCATCGCCTCGATACAGCAGGCGATGCGAGAGAAAAAGTTGTTGATCGCGGATGGCCATCACCGCTATGAAACGGCTATCGCATATCGCAAAGAAAGACGGTCAGGAGAGGAAACCGCCTCCGGCTCCGGTCACCTCCTACCTTATGAGTCGACAATGATGACATTTGTCGATATGGATTTGGCGGGACTAGTAATCCTGCCAACGCATCGCATCGTATTCGGTTTGCCATCCTTTTCCGGAAGTCAATTCGAAGCCGAAGCGCAGAAGTTCTTTACGGTTGAAAAAGTCGATGCAGCGATCGATGCGGTAGCGGCGAACCTACTCCTTCGCCGGGCAGGGGAGGCGGGAACGGCGCTTCTGGCGGTAACTGCCTCTCATGCGTACCTGCTTCGAAACCCGAAAGTCGGTGCTGACGGTGTGCTTGTAAATTTGTCTGCACGTCAGCAGGGGCTCGATGTAGTTCAGTTGCACAAGTGCATTCTGGAGCGAGTGTTAAGTATTTCCGAAGAGTCAATTCGTAATCAGGAGAACGTCGCCTACACCCGCGAGATGGCTGACGCTTTGGCGCAGGTGAGAAGCGGAAAGGCGCAGATCGCATTCCTGATGAATCCGGCGCGGATGGATCAAGTTCGCGATATTGCGTTTGCGGGGGAAGTTCTGCCGCAGAAATCCACTGATTTTTATCCGAAGTTATTGAGCGGGCTCACGATTTACGCCTGGGAGTAGCCGCTGGAGTGCCGGATATCGTTTTCGGTCGGATGTGAAAGAGAAGTCGGCGAAGAAAGCCTGGATTTGAACGACGCTCACCATGGCGAATAAGACCGCAGCCACTCTGTTGGCCATCGTGATGCTTCTGCCGGGTGCGGTCTACGCCGATGAGAAACACATTTCCATCTATTCTCCGGTAGCGATTTACACCGTGCCCGTAATTGAACGCGGCGGACGCGAATATGTCGGCTTGCTTGAATTGCTCGAACCGCTCGGCCGAGTAAGCAGCCAGGCCGGTGGCGCGCACTGGGGTCTGCACTACAACGCGGTGGCCGCTGATTTTTTTGCTGAAAGAACCAGAGCGAGGATTCATAGCCGTGACTTCGATCTGTCTGCGCCGTTCCTGATCGAAAATTCTCGCGGCTTGATTCCAGTCACCTCGATCAGCGATGTGCTACGACGCTTTCTGGGCGCGCCGGTAAATTTTCGCGAAGCCTCCCGGCGGTTGTTTATCGGTGGAGTTGGCACTCAGGTCAGCTTCCAACTAGATGCGAACACACCGCCACATCTCATTCTCAATTTCACCTTTCCCGTAAACCCAACCATCTCGACCGAGCCGGGCAGACTGCGAATGATCTTCAAACGCGACCCACTGATCTCCCCGGGGAGCCAGTCGATTTCTTTTGAAAACAAGATAATTTCTCAGGCGAGCTATTTCGAAAATAACGGAGATGCCGAGATTGACATCGCCGCTACCAGTTCTCTGATGGCGACGTTTAGCAATAGCCGTAAAACGATTACGGTTGGACCGATCCCTCCGCAGGTAGCAAGTGCGATCAGCTCAACCCGAGGCGGCACTAATTCCATAGCGCCCGCACAGGGCGCGTCGACCCCAGCCACGTCGTTGCCAGGCCAGTCTTCGGCCGGAGCATCTTCTCCTTCACAAGCGTCCCTTCCGGCGCCGGTGGTACATCGCGTGCTTGCATTTATTGATCCGGCGCACGGCGGTCAAGAACGCGGCGCCGCGTTGAGCGAATCGGTTGCTGAGAAAAATGTCACGCTCGGTTTTGCTCGCCTGCTGCGGCACGAATTGGAGCAACGCGGCTTTGTAGTCAGCATGCCTCGCGACGGAGACAATACTTTGACGCTGGACCAGCGCGCTTCATCTGCAAATTCGTCAGGGGCAGGCGTCTACATCGGCTTGCACGCGGTTTCGCAGGGCACCGGAGCAGCCGTATACACCGCGCTATTGCCACTGCAAGGAATCAGCAGCGGCGTATTTCAGCCGTGGAACGCGGCCCAGTCTCCAAGCCTGCCCATTAGCCGCGCGATTTCGTCGGCGATCGTTGCGGAAATGCAGAAGAGAGAATTTCAGGTGCGCAGTTCCTCAGTTTCATTGCGTCCACTGAATAACCTGTCGATGCCGGCTGTGGCCGTGGAGTTGGCCCCGGGCGGAAATGGGATTGACGACCTCACGTCTGCCAATTATCAACAGCGGGCCGCGTCCGCCATCGCAGATGCCGTAACTTCGATACGCGATCGGCTGGCAGTACAGTGACTCACGGGGACGACAGAATAGGATGACAGAATATAAAGACCGATGATTCCGAGAAGCCTCATCATCGCGGTCGCATTACTGTTGGCGGTTGTCGTCGCAATGGGCGTCTATTTGCGCCGCGTGCAGCGACAGGCGGGAGCGGTGTTGCCTCCGGCGGCTAGCGTTTTGCCCGTGCCACCACCGGCAAGCGGACCGACGGAGACGGTGGTCCTCTACGTTGCGGATGATGCTATGGGCATCTTGCGGGCGCGATCAGCAAAAATTCCGCTGCCTGGCGGACGCCAGCAGCGAGCTGAAGAATTGTTGCGCGCACTGTTGCGGATTTATCAGCAGCCTGGAGCGGCCCATCCTTTGCCCCCCGCTTCAGATATCCGCAGCATTTACCTCATCGATCCTGGCGCGGCAGTTGTCGACGTCAATGCCGCTTTCGCCGATCAACACCGCTCTGGAATTCTTAGCGAGCAACTCACCATCAATTCCCTGCTCGAAACTCTGGCGGCGAATGTACCCGGCATCCAGCGAGTGAGTATTCTTGTCGAAGGCAAAAGGCGCGACACGCTGGCAGGTCATGCGGATTTAAGTGACTGGTTCGATGTAGCAGAGATGCGGCAAGCCGGCAGGCAGTAAGACGTAGCTCGTAGCTTCCAGATAGCGAGCTTTAAGCGCGCACTTACCCGCGTAGTCAAATTGGCCTGAGTCTCTCAATCCCTGAGTCTTTCAATCAATGTTGTAGCGACAGTTCGCGATAAAATTAGGCACTGGTTTAGCTAGAAAGTGATACGCAAGAGCCAGGTCATTTAGAATCCTTCTTACATGATTTATCGCAGCGATAATCGCGCTCCCGACCAGCTTCGGCCCGTCAACATTATCCCAAACTTCATCTCAACTGCCGAAGGCTCGGCGTTGATCGAGATGGGCAACACTCGCGTGATCTGCACCGCGTCGATCGAAGAAACGGTACCGCCATTTATGCGAAATTCAGGCAAGGGATGGATCTCAGGCGAATATGGCATGCTGCCGCGTTCAACTTTGACTCGAAGCGCGCGCGAGGCGGCAAAGGGAAAGCAAAGCGGACGCACCCAGGAGATTCAACGTTTGATTGGACGTTCGCTTCGGGCGGTCGTCGACCTGAAGGGCTTGGGCGAACGTACCATTTGGATCGACTGCGACGTGATTCAGGCGGACGGCGGCACCAGAACGGCCTCGATAACCGGAGCATTCGTAGCGCTTGGGCTGGCTCTTGAACGCCTGATCGAGGCCGGCACTCTGACTGCGGCGCCAATTAAGGATTTTGTGGCCGCCATCAGCGTTGGCGTCGTCGATGGCGAGGTCGTTCTCGATCTCAACTACGAAGAAGACTCCCGCGCCGACGTGGACATGAATTTTGTAATGACGGCCGGGAACAAGATTGTCGAACTGCAAGCGACCGCGGAACATCAAGTCTTCGACGATGCCCAACTGGCAAATATGATGGCGTTCGCAAGGCAAGGCGTTCAGCAACTGATCGCAAAACAGCAAGCATTGCTTGGCACCCTGGCTTTATTGCAGTGATGCGGCGCGGGACGCGCGACCGGGGGCTCGCCGCGGCGACTGGCGACGGTTTTCGCGGCGGTGCTACGACGGAGCCAAGCTCTTTCTACATTAGAATAGGTGTTCATATTGGGCACGTTCGAGTCGCCAGGTTTTGATTTCAACATTTTGCGTAACAGGAGACATTTTATGAAGCTCAGCCCCGGCAAACTGGCCGGCATGAAAGCAGTTTCGGATCAACGCGGAATAATCGCTGCCGCGGCCATGGACCAGCGCGGCTCGTTGCAGAAGTCGCTCGCGAAGGAAAAAGGAAGTGAAGTTTCGGACGCGATGATGGAAGAGTTCAAGACGCTGGTGACAGAAGTTTTAACCCCGCATGCCAGTGCCATTCTGCTCGATCCGGAATGGGGATTGCCGGCCTCAAAGCGGCGCGCAAAAAATGCGGGGTTGCTAATGGCTTACGAAAAGACCGGGTACGATAAGACCGAACCCGGCCGTCTCGGCGACCTGCTCGATCACTGGTCGGTGCGCCGCTTAAAAGAGGCCGGGGCTGACTGCTTGAAAATTCTTCTTTATTACACCCCGCTCGACTCAAAAGAGATCAACGATCAGAAGCATGCGTGGGTGGAACGTCTTGGCGACGAATGCCGCGCCAACGACATTCCGTTCTTTCTTGAGTTTGTCGTGTACGAAGAGGGCGTCGATGAAAAGGGTTTCGAATTCGCGAAGAAAAAGCCCAAGGCCGTGATCGAGAGCATGCGCGAATTCACCAAGGATCGGTATGGCGTCGATGTGATGAAGGTCGAAATTCCGGTCAACATGAAATATGTTGAGGGAGCAAAAGCTTACAAGGGCGAAAGAGCTTACACGAAAGAAGAGGCGATGACGTTCTTTCAGGCAGCCGAAGCAGTCTGCACCAAGCCTTTTATTTACTTATCAGCTGGAGTGAGCAACGCAGAATTCACGGAGGCGCTGGAACTAGCCGCCGAATCGGAAGTTAAATTTAATGGCGTGCTCTGCGGCCGCGCCACGTGGAAAGACGGCATTCCGGTCTATGCAAAACAGGGTGCCGATGCTTTCCGCAAATGGCTTGAGGACGAAGGCGTGAAGAACATCAACAATGTTAACGATCGCCTGAAGGCGGCTACTTCGTGGTATTCAATTTATGGGGTGCAGCCGGAGTTGGCCAAGTTGTAATGACCCGTGACCATGCTTCGAAACGCAAGACCGCACTGATCACGGGCGCATCGGTAGGCATTGGACTGGAGTTCGCCCGCATCTTTGCTCGCGAAGGCTACGAACTGGTGCTTGCGGCGCGCAGCGGAGACAAGTTACGCATCCTCGCTGCGGAGTTGCAAAAGGCATACGGTACGCATTCGCTTATACTCCCGACCGACCTGAGCGATCCCGGAGCATCCGCCTATGTGTTCGACCAAACAACTCGAGCAGATATTCAACTCGACGTGCTGGTGAACAACGCCGGGTTCGGGCAGTACGGGTTTTTCGCCGACAATGATTTGGAAGACTGTCTCCGGCAGATTCAGCTGAACGTCACGACTCTGACCCATCTCACGAGACTTTACCTCCCAGGAATGGTTGCCCGTAGCAGTGGACGGGTCCTGAACGTGGCGTCCACCGCTGCGTTTCAGCCCGGACCGCTCATGGCGGTGTACTTTGCCACTAAAGCCTACGTGCTGCATTTGTCGGAAGCCCTGTCAAATGAACTAAAAGGGTCCGGGGTCACTGTGACCTGCTTGTGTCCCGGAGCGACGGCGACGGAGTTCCACAAGCGTGCCAACGCCACATCGATGAAGTTGTTGAAATTCGGATCGATGGACGCGACTACGGTTGCAGAAGACGGTTATCGCGCCCTCATGGCTGGCAAGCCGGTCGTCATCTCCGGCCTAAACAATTGGATACTTGCGCAGTCGATACGACTCTCGCCCAGAAGTATGGCGACCGCCATCGCAAGGAAAATCCAGGAAGAATAAAACGTAGCGGAGACGGGCGGCTCCGCCCGTCCACGCCAGAACAACCGACTACGAAACTTTGCGTCCCTGGAGCGCGGCCTGCACACGGCTATGTTTTCGGCTGTAGCCGAAGTAGACAAACATTCCGATCAGAAGCCAGATAAATAAGCGCGCCCAGTTAATCCAGCCAAGCTTATACATCATGTAGCCGTTGAAGATGATGCCCATGATCGGCACAAACGGGACCCACGGGGTTCGGAATGGCCTCGGCTGGCCAGGATTCGTTCGCCGCAACGCCATGACGGCGATACATACAATCACGAATGCCAGGAGTGTTCCGATATTAACCATTTTTCCAATGTCGTCGATCGGCGTAAGACTGCCGACGATGGCCGCCAGCAATCCAACCAGCATCGTATTCTTCCACGGCGTGCGAAAGCGAGGATGAACGGCGGCGAAAAATTTTTTCGGCAACAAACCGTCATTTGCCATCGAATACAGAACGCGGGTTTGTCCGAGCAACATGACCAACATCACACTGGTCAGGCCCGCCAGCGCGCCAAGCGTGATGATGTGCGACGCGCCGGTGAGGCCGCGATCCATGAAAGCGCGTGCGATTGGCGCTTCAATATTCACGTCGCGCCAAGGCACCATGCCGGTGAGAACGGCAGCCACTGCTATATACAATGCGGTGCAAATCAAGAGCGACGCAATGATGCCAATCGGCAAGTCGCGCTGCGGATTCTTTGCTTCCTGCGCGGTCGTCGAAACGGCGTCAAAACCTATGTACGCGAAGAATATGTAGGCTGCTCCTGCTCCAATGCCTGAGAAGCCAAACGGAGCAAAGCTTGCCCAGTCGGTTCCCCAGTTGGCCGCAGAGACGTATCGAAACCCTAGCCCGATTACAAAAATAACAACCGCCACTTTTATCGTGACAATCGTCGCATTGAAGCGTGCGCTTTCCTTGATTCCGACTACAAGAATTGCGGTGATCACGAGAGCGATGATAAAGGCAGGAAGATTGAGCCCAATCTCATATCCAAAGAGATGGGGAGCGCCCAGCAGATCATGCGCTCGCTGCAACAAATCAGGCGATTGCGCAGCAAGAATCGCCGTCTTCTTTTCCAGAAAGGCCTGAGTTCCCGCGACCAGCGAGGCATCTGAAGCCACGGTCATCTTCCGGGCAACGAGGTCTTCGGCAGTGTGCAGCCCGGTCCAATGGTCGTAAGCAAGCCAAAGCGGCATCTTGATATGAAGGATGTCGAGCAGTTCGATAAAGTGATTCGACCAACCAGAGGAAACCGTGCTCGCGCCCATGGCGTATTCGAGGGTTAAGTCCCAGCCAATGATCCACGCGAAAATCTCGCCGAGGGTCGCATAAGCATACGTGTAGGCGCTGCCCGCGAGCGGAATCATCGCCGCGAATTCCGCGTAGCAGAGCGCTGCGAAGGCGCACCCCAGACCAGAGAGAACGAACGAAAGCATCAAGCCCGGCCCGGCATAGTGCGCGCCCAAGCCAGAGAGCACGAAGATTCCCGCCCCAATGACCGCTCCGACGCCCAACGCAGTTAACTGAAAAACACCGAGCGTGCGCTTCAAGCTCTCTGAGCCAGTGTCTCGCGCCTCTTCCATTAACTGATCGAGCGGTTTTTTTGCAAAGATGTCCGTCATTAATAACACTCTCCTATCGATTAAACGGAGGCAGTCTGGTTACGCGGCCGCCAGATGTAGTACACCGGAATGCCGAGCAGCACGATGCACAGTCCGGGCCAGGTAAACTGCGGCTTGTAGCGTAACAGCACGATATCAATAAACAAAGCCATAATGATGTAAATGATGGGCAGGACAGGGTATCCCACGGCTTTATACGGCCGTTCCGCGTCAGGATGTGTGCGCCGTAAAACGAAGAGCCCGACGATGGTCAGCACGTAGAAAACAAGAACGGCAAAAATAATATAGTCGAGCAGTTGGCCATAACTTCCGGAGATGCAGAGCACGCAGGTCCACACCATCTGCACCATCAGAGAAACGGCGGGCGTTTTGTAGGTAGGATGAATTTTTGCGACGCTGCGAAAAAAAAGACCATCTTTCGCCATCGCGTAATAAACGCGCGCGCCCGACAGAATCAAGCCGTTGCAGCAACCGAACCCGGAGATCATGATAGCAACCGCCATCAATCCTCCGCCGGCGGAACCAAACATTGATGTCATGACCGCGGTCGCTACGCGATCTTCGCGGGCGTACTGAATACCTCGATCGAGCAGCGTTGCTCCGGTCGGACTACCCATCAGCGGTAGCGCAGTGAGGTAAATAAAGTTGCAACCGATGTAGAGCGCGATTACGACGCCGGTGCCGATGGCTAGTGATAATGGCAAATTGCGGCTGGGGTTCTTTACCTCGCCGGCAGTGAAAGTGACGTTATTCCATGCATCCGCGGAAAAGAGAGAACCCACCTGCGCGATTGCTAACACGGTCAGAGTCGAAACCAGGACGCTTGCTCCCGCGGTGCCGACTTCGTGCAAATCGCCAAGGCCGGAATTCATCCAAAAGTTTGCCCCGAAATTCCTGGCAATCGCCTGTGCATTGCGGCCAAGAAAAATCCCGAACAACACGAGACCAAAGAGCGCAGAAACTTTTGCGGTCGTAAATATGTTCTGGATCGCAGCCCCGGTCTTCACGCCAAAAATATTGATGACGGAAAGCAGTACGACAACGAGTATTGCAACGAGATTCTGAGTATTCAAACCAACATCCATGCCGCCAAGCACCATCGGACCGACGGTAAACCTGGGCACTTTCCAAAGATGAACGATCCACTGCGAAGAAGAAATGGCGGGCCAGAATATACCTAGAAATTTTCCGAACGCGACGCCGACAGCCGCAATCGTCCCAGTTTGAATTACGAGAAACAGCGTCCAGCCATAAAGAAAGCCCCACAGGGGGCCAAGTGACTCTCGGAGATATACATACTGTCCTCCCGCCCGCGGCATCATCGCCGCCAGTTCGCCATAAGTCAGCGCGCCTACGATAGTTAAAAACCCTGTGATCAGCCAAGCGCCAATCAGCAACGCCGGTGAAGTGACTTCGCGAGAAATTTCCGCGGATACAATAAAGATGCCCGACCCGATCATCGAGCCCATGACGAGCATGGTGGCGCTGGTTAGGCCAAGGCCTTTAACCAGTTCTTTATCCTGATTTGTATGCCGCTGCCAATCGCTGGCGCTAGTCTTTGAGACCGGTGGGGAAATTTTAGTGCTCACGAACCTCCCAGGCGTTGCAAAACGTAACCTTGTTCGAGTTGATGCTAATTCGCGTTATTAGGATTGTCATCACCCACAAAGTGAAGTATGACGAGCCCTAGCGTAAAGCGTTTAAGGCTAACAATGATGCAAAGACCGCAATTTGTAATTATGCAGTCAACTTTACCCCAGAAGGCGCAAGAATTGCTCTGCTGATTTGCGCGGCTCCAGTAACAAGTCGGATATCACCGCCACCGAATCGGCTCCGGCGTCGATCACCGCCATCGCATTGGCGCGAGTAATTCCACCGATCGCTACCAATGGTTTACGCGTTAGTTCCCTTGCCCGGCGCAGGCCATCGAGCCCAACAACCGGATCCGAATCCAATTTGCTTTTCGTCGCAAAGATCGGGCCGATGGCGAGGTAGTCAGCGAGAGTGTTATCGGCTTCGGTAACCTGTTCGGGGTTGTGCGTCGAGACCCCGAGCCAGCGTTCGTTGCCAATGATCCGTCGCGCGGATTCGGGCGACAGATCATTTTGCCCGACGTGCAAGCCATCGAAATCGGCGGCGAGGCAAAGGTCGGCGCGGTCGTTCATAATCAGCTTGATCTTGGTTCCGAGGCGAGAACGAAATTCTCCGGCATGGTTGAGCATTAGCCCGGCGCTGTCTGACTTGTTGCGATATTGCAATACAGAAATTCCTGCAGTTGATAATTCTTCTGCCACGGTCAGCATCGTCGCGAGATCGC
>JANYKL010000072.1 GCA_025361625.1 Acidobacteriaceae bacterium | reverse complement strand
CCCCCTGCAGCAAAACCCGCTGATGACGAAAGCGCCCTCCGCGCTTTCGCTGCCATCCATCCAATCGATGTCCACGTTCATGTCTTCAAGAGCGGTCTCGCATTTCAGAAGATGATCGAAGGGCTGAACCTGAAACTGTTGAACATCCTGGTAATGGACGACACTCTTCCCTACCGCCAACAGCTGCAGCGGCAAAGCGACGACACGTTGGCGCTAATCCGCTCCAGTCATGGACACGTCGCCTGGTGCACAACATTCGATCCGTACAAGATCGATAGCGCGTCATTCACTGCCGATGCCATCAGGCAGATCAACCGCGACTTCGAGCACGGAGCCGTCGCGGTTAAGATTTGGAAGAACATCGGAATGGAAATTAAGGACAGCAACGGCCGATACATCATGGCCGACGATCCGAGGTTGGACCCCATTTACAAAGACATCGCCAGCCACGGCAAGACTCTGATGACGCACCAGGCTGAGCCCGACGTGGCCTGGGGGCCGGCGGATGAGTCCGATCCCTCGTGGTCTTACTATAAGGAAAATCCGCAATGGTATGTCGCTAACCGCCCTGGCTTCCCCTCCAAGCAGAAGATTCTCGAAGCACGCGATCACGTGCTGGCTAACAATCCCCAACTACGCATGGTGGGAGTTCATCTCGGCAGCATGGAGCGAGACCTCGACAACATCGCCCGCCACCTAGATAAGTATTCGAGCTTTGCCATAGACTTGGCAGCCAGAATGGAATACTTGATGCTGATGCCGCCAGACAAAGTGCGCGCCTTTCTCATCAAATATCAGGACCGCGTCCTCTACGGCACGGATCTCGATTTGCCTCCGGATGCCAAGTTCCCGGACGCGCTGACGGAGTGGCAGTCTACTTACGCACGGGATTGGAAATTCCTGGCAACTAGCAAACCTTTTGAAGTTGGAGGCAAGCCGGGAAACGGCCTGAACCTGCCTCAACCGGTTCTGCAAAAGATATTTCGCAGCAATGCTATACGCTGGATCAGTGGGCTTGAGGACGCGTCATCCTCAAATACCGACAAAACGCGCAACCAAGAATCAGTCAATTGAACGAACCTTGCATTTGTAAACTTGATCTACAAAAGCAAGCGCTCATCTTGAGAGCTTGCGTTCTAGTTGCCCACAGCGCAGCATGCAAGGCCTCGAAAACCTTTGATGTCATTGGGGGCTGGCGCCCGTCTTGATATCGGGCGCATTCGAGATCAGGTTACCGAACGCGGGAGCTAGCGATCAAAATCTTCCTGTCGATCAGCCATCGCAAGATCATGGGCTTACGGTAGATCATCGAGATTGCGGCTTGGACATTGCGAATCTGGTGCACACGCATCCGGCGATGAGCAGTATTCGTCTTCGTTGCTTGCAGTCGCGACGCCGCGGCGTTGTGAAACGATGGCGACAGCAAACTGGACGGGCCTACTCGCGTTCTGAGTAACGTCGCGGAGACGGAAGAGTCAGGGTCCCACTGACCTCGATCAAAAACTCCTTGTTTGCGGATTCGCCATCGAGACCCTCAGCCGTAAACTTCACCCTATACTTTTGGGCGGCCGTGTATGCATGAGTTAGAGTTGAGCCATCGGCGACGGTCCCATCGCCGAAATCCCAGTGATAGGCGAGTGCGGGAACTCCATCCGCTGCCACCTTGCTGGAAAATTCTATCTCCTCCCCGATTTTTGCTCGAGACTGCACCTGGAAAGCAATCGACGGTGCTGTGGCGGTGATCGAAGCATCAATAATCTTGATTAGCTTGACCGAGTGCGCCGGCTGATTCTTCAGGCGAAGTGATTCGTAATCTACCGCCAACGGCTGATTTTGCGCAAGAATGTCGAACAACTTGTACGTGCGTCCGGAGGGAAGCTTTAGATCGCTAAAACTCAATGTATGCGAGCGCGCTTGCTCAGTCCAGTTAAAGACCGCCAAAATGGACTGACGCTGGTCTTGGGGTAGCCAAAACACGCTAGGTTGCTCGTCATTGTCCTCGTAAGTTAGAAGATCCACAGGCAAAGCCGCTTTTCCCAGTTTTGCCATCGCGAGCAAATCAGGGTTCTCGACCAGGGCCAGGCGATCCGCATCCCTGCCCAGGGTTGGGAGGTCGTCGCCAATTTCGAACATTCCTCCTGAAACCGCCGCCAGCGCAATAGAGACTTCTGCCTCGTTCAGCGTAAGAGGAGCTTGAATAGTGCGTTCTTCAAGCAGTTGCCGGGAGACCGTGAAGGAGTCCGGGTCCTCAATGAAAAAATTTCGGTGCATGTAATAGCGTGCAGCGATGCCCGGAGCGGCTTCCTTGCTGCGGAGAAACGCGTGACCGGTGTCCTGAGAGACTCGGCCTTCGTCCACCAAACCTACGGGGTTCAACATTGGACTGCCATCTTTGTCGAGCAGCACGTCTTCGCCAACTGTCTTGCGAATAATCTCAAGTCCAATCCGCTGCGCTTCGAGCGCCGATGTGTTTTGCCGATGGTAATAGCCCTCAATTGCGGTATTGTCCATGAAGTCGAGCTTGATGTAGCGCGCGCCCCATTCTTTGACTAATGTGCGATAGGTCTGGCGCAGATATTCCTGTGCGTCAGGATGGGTGGCATCTAAGACGAAGAGGCGTTCGCCCGGCACCTCTTCGGCTTTGCCGATGCAGATTGGATCGCCATGCGCGTTATGCACCAGCCAATCTTTGTGATGCTCGTAAATCCAGGCGCGCTCAGCGACTTCAAAGGGAGCGGTCCAAATTCCAACTTTCAATCCCAATCGGGCTACGCGATGAGTAATATCCCACATGCCATGGGGAAATTGCGAAGCATTCGGGGTTGCATATTCGCTGCGCGAGTACCCGTAACCCAAGTCGAAATGAAAATAGTCGTAACCAAGTTTCTTCAGGTTCTGGGCGAGCCATTCAGCGTTGGTTAGCGCGGTACCTTCGGTGACTTTGAAGTAAAAGGCTGTCCAGCTCCACCACCCGAGCATACTGTTTTCGCTGACCCGACTGTGATGGAGTTCGCGAATCGCTGCGCCATAGTTTTCCAATTGCGAGTGATAGTCCTTTCCGGCGGCAAACATCAAGCGTTCAGAAGAAATTGACTCGCCAGTGGGTAAGGGGACGTTTAATTGGATCAGGTTTTCAGCGGGGCCTTCGCGCAGGCCAGATTCTTCGTCGGTCGCCTGTATCTCGGTTGTTCCAGTCGAATCGATGGTGAATGCGGAGACGCCGGTTTCAGCTTGCGTCGAAGATTTGGTCTGCAAATGGATAATGGTGAGAAATCGATTGGAAGTGAGGGCTCCCCAAAAGAGGCCTTCCTTACTGTCGCGGTTATAGATAAGTTGGCTGCCCACGGCACGGTGCATACCCTTGGGAGCCTTCCCCAAGTCGTAGATCTGTAGCGGCGGCCAATCTTCACTGAAGCTATCGGAAAGAACGCGGTCGCTTTTTTGCGCGCCAGCTAGATCGATCATTTTGCTTCCGAGGGCCTCGACGCTTCGGATACTTTGGATGGTGACTGCATTGCCTGTGTGATTTTGTACCTCGCCCTCGATAGTGCCGAAAGCCTTGCCGTCATAGATTTGCAACGTGTAGGCGAGATCCGGGAAAGTCGATAGTCCCGAGAACGTGATTGTAATTTTCTTGCCATGTCCGAGAGCATCGTCAAAGTTCGACTGGGCGAGGTCGTGTTTTGGGTAATCGGTTGACTTCACCCATTTGTGATCGATCTCGGCCGCGACTCTTGCTCTCATGACACTGTGGTCGTCGCTTGCAGATCGGATTTCGTACGTCCCATCCGGATAAATTACGACGGCCAGGCCCGCGGTGGACGCACTGACCCGCACCGACTTGGAAGCTTCGGAGATGCCTAAACCGGCTGCGCCGACAATGAGCAGGCAGGTAAACAAGAAGCTTCTAGAGAAATGTCCGATCATTGATTCCTTTGTGCGAGAGTGTCAGGTCGCTCGCGGCTTCAAAGGGCCGGGTGGCTTTCCATTGTGACCAAATTAGGGACACCACTACGCCGGTCGCTTCTGCGAAGCTCACCTTTGGTCGAGAATTTACCGAGGGTCTGCTCGTTTGTCAATTGTTTTGTACATATTTGCACGAATCGCTTCAACACTCGCAGTTTTTCGCATACAAATTTTCAAACTCTCATTACAATTGCTCCCGCATTCCACGTCGCCAGGAGAGAGCGACCATCATGCTCGCAGAAGAACGTAGATTTCGAATCCGAGAAATGCTTTCCAGTCAGCGCACCCTTGCGGCGTCTGATCTGTGCGCGGTTTTGGGAGTTACGGCGGCGACGATCCGTCGCGACCTGGCTGCTTTAGAGCATGATGGGGTTCTGGTTCGTTCCCACGGGGGAGCCGTTTCACGGATGTCCAGCACTAACTTTCAGCCGTCATACCAAACGCTTTCGCACGTTCACAGCACTGAGAAGCATGCCATTGCGCGCGAAGCAGAACATCTCGTGCTGGATGGCGAGACGGTTTTTTTAGAGGGGAGCACGACCGTATATGAGCTTGCCTGTTGCTTAAATCAGCGGAAACGGCTAACGGTGGTAACCAACTCTCCGACGATTGTTTGCCAGTTGCAACGAAGCACGGGCGTGACCGTCCTTTGTACGGGCGGCGATCTTCAGAAGGACACATTTTACTTTTCCGGGGAATGGGCGCAGCGCGCGCTCTCAGAAATTAGGTTGGACAAAGCAATCCTGGGAGTCAGCGCAATTGACATTCCCTACGGCGTCTCTACGGCGAACCATGCGGAGGCGCAAATCAAGAAGATGATTATGAAAGCAGCGAAGACGAGGATCGCACTGGCCGATCATAGCAAGTTTGGCACTCAGAGCTTCGCCTACGTCGGGCCGGTGACGGACATCGACGTCCTCGTCACCGATTCTGGCACCGAGGCAAAATATGTAAAAGTCTTGCGCGAGATGGGAATTGACGTCTTGATCGCTGGCGCGACCGGAACGAAAAGAAAAGAACAAAATACGACATATTCAAACAAATAAATTGACAATCAATCTAGCGCTGAGATAACTTGAGGCGTTCCCAAGCTTTCGTGAAATGACGCCGTGAGGAAATTGTGAGCGATTGTGGCAAAAAAATTCGGCTGAATCGCATTCTGGGCGGCTCTGAACACCGCGCGCTCGTCGTCGCCTTCGATCATGCATTGGTTTTAGGTCCTATTCCTGGCACAGAAGATCCTATAGACAAAATCCGCCAATTTGCCAGAGCTGATGTCGATGCACTGCTATTGAACCTCGGACTTATCCGCCAATTTGCCGATTCGCCAATTACCGGCTCGATTCCGGCTCTTATTGCTCGGCTGGATTGGACAACGGTTTGGTCGGCGATAGCGCAAGGCGGAACCGGCGCGTTGCACAGCGGGCTTCTCGCCCGTCCCGAGGAGGCGTTACGCCATGGCGCGGACGCCGTTCTGACTTATCTCGTAGTAGGGACCGGCGATGCCGAGTTCGAGATGAAGGAGATTACGCGTAACGCAGAGATCGCTCGCGAATGCGAACGCGTGGGTATACCGCTCATTGTTGAATCGCTTGCCCGCGGGAAAGATGTATCAAATCCTGGCGATCCAAAATGGCTCGATTTGCACACGCGCATGGCGGCCGAGCTCGGCGCCGATGTGATTAAAACAGATTACAGCGGCGATGTAGACTCGATGCGGTCGGTAGTAAAAAGATGTCCCATCCCGATTCTGGTGCTAGGCGGGAACCGTCATGCGTCGGATAACCGCGCCCTTGATGTAGTGCGCGAAGTTGCCGCCTCCGGAGCAGCTGGTGTTTTCTTTGGCCGGAATGTCTTTCAGGCGAAAAACATGAAATTATTCCTCGAACAGGCCCGTGCCGCTCTTGATGGCGTGGGGTCAACGGATCTGCAAGCGACCCCAAAATGAAGAAGATGAAGACACTGACCTCCTTTCCCCAGGCCATTCGACTCAAAAACCTGATGGATGGTCGGCCCGGATTTCAGCTTCGGTCTAGGTGGGGACATGTCTCTGTTCTCGAGGGCGGTGGACATCTCTGCGAGTTGAACCTCAATTCATGTGCCGGAGTGAATCCGCTATGGCGTCCGCCATGGACGACCATAGACCCACACACCTACAAGCCTGCGAAACATGCGCGTAAGTATGGAGCCGCACCGGACGCTCGCTTATTGTGCGGCATCGCAGGGCATAATTTGAGCTTCGATCACTTCGGGCCACCTTCCGTCGAAGAAACATCAGCTGGGCTTAGTACGCACGGGGAGGCTCCGGCGCTGAAGTGGAAAATCCAGAAGCAGCGACGGTCAACGAAGCCCCAACTCGAGTATGGACTGACGCTTCCGGAAGCCCGAATCACTTTCAGCAGGAGGCTAACACTCGACCCTCTGAATCCAGTGATCTATTGTGAAGAAGAGGCGGTCAATCTGGCTAGTTATGATCGACCGATTTCGTGGAATGAGCATGTAACTTTTGGACCGCCGTTTTTGGAAGCGGGGGTTACATGGTTTGATATGCCGTCAACGCGATCGAAGGTTTGTTCGGCCAGCTATAGTCCGCGCTTCAACCTTCAGCCGAATGCTGAATTTACGTGGCCAAATGCACCAACCCGGGATAGCGGTTCGATAAACTTACGCACCACACCTGCGCAACAATTTGGACACTATACAGCGCAATTGCTCAACTCGGAACTTGAGTACGGTTTCATCGCAGCATGTAATCCGCGCCTGAAACTTCTGGTCGTGTATGTATTTCGACGGGCAGACTTTCCATGGGTGGGCAATTGGGAAGAACGATACAACCGTAGCCAAGCCCCATGGAGGGGGAAAGCGTTCTGCCGGGGACTGGAGTTCAGCACAACTCCCTTCGCTATACCGCGACGCGAAACCATCGATCAAGGCCCTCTGTTTGGTGAAAAAACTTATCGTTGGCTTGCTGCTAAGTCTAAGGCAGACGTTCGATATTTGATTTCTTTATTGGAAGTGCCCGAAGACTTTCGCGGCGTTTCGAGTATTTCGATCGCCAAAGCGAAAGGCAAGATCGAAGTTGTCGAGTCCGGTCCTCAGGCGCGAAAGCTTTCAGTGGCGGCGGATGAGTTTCTGTGAACGCCGCGAAAAAACGAGCACTGTAGGTCAAGAACTTCGCGGTAACGCAAGCCGAAATCCAAAACCATGAGTTTGCTTGCCATTGATATCGGTTCGAGCAGGTGCAAGGCGGTGGCTTTCGCGGCAAATGGAGAGATACTCGCGCAGCACGCCCGCGCGTATTCGCCGGATTTTCCCGCTCCTTCTCATGCGGAGATGAATCCAGAAATTTTTTGGCAGGCCGTTTGCCGGTGTACGCAAGCGGTTTCCAAAACTCTTTCCGATCCGGTTCGAGCCATGTGTATGAGCTCACACGGCGAAACTTTCGTGCCGGTAGATGGAAGTAACGAGCCAATCGGTCCCGCCATCCTCAATCAAGACAATCGAGCTGCCGAAGAAGCAGAATGGCTCGAAAGAACAATTGGAAGAAAAAAGCTTTTCCAGACTACCGGACTGGTGGCTCATCCCATGTATCCAGTTCCGAAAATTCTTTGGCTGCGAAAGTACCGGCCGGATATTTTTCGTCCCTCGGTTCGCTTTCTTACAGTAATTGGTTATGTTCTTTCGCGATTAGGGCTTCCCCCCTACGTCGACTATTCGCTAGCATCGCGCTACCTGGCATTCGATATCCGGAAGCAATGCTGGTCCAACGAAATTCTCGCGGTCACAGGAATTGATACCGCATGCCTGCCTGTACCTGTCCCCGCAGGAACGGTTGCGGGAGTATCTGCTGCAGGGGCCGAACAACTCGGCCTGCCAGCCGAAACGATTTTCGTGCTGGGAGGACATGATCAACCCTGCGGCGCATTGGGAGTCGGGGCCATCGCTTCGGGCCGCGTCGCCGATTCCATGGGCACTTACGAATGTTTGTTAGCTGTTTCCGATCAGCCGAGTTTAACCGACACGGCGCTTGCGGCTTCGCTCAACTCTTGTTGTCACGTGGTTCCGGGCAAGTTTGTCACGCTGGCGTTTTTTCCATCCGGAATCATGGTGAAGTGGTTCCATGATTTGTTGTATGGAAAGGCGGACGGCGGGAGCTATCCCGAAGGCATCCCCTCTAATGATCAGGAGTCGGCTTGCGGAAAATCGGTTCACTATTCGACACTGGAACAGGATGCGCCGCTCGGACCAACCGGAATTTGCATTACTCCCAACCTGATCGGTACCTGCCATCCTGACTTTGACCCGCATGCACGAGGAGTCATTTCCGGCCTAGGGCCGAACACAACTCGCAGTGAGATTTACAAGGGCATTCTCGAAGGGCTCGCCTGTGAGCTGCGACAAATGACCGATATTTTGGCCGAATCTGTGGGTGATTTCCGAGACATCTATGTTACCGGCGGCGGGTCGCAGTCGGCGCTCGGTCTGCATTTGAGAGCTGCGCTGTCAGGCCGGAAGTTGCATGTGATGGAGTGCCCGGAAGCTGTGTGTCTTGGCAGCGCGATACTGGCGGGAATTGCAGTTGGAGAATACCGAAATTTTGAGGAGGCGGTAAAGCGCGTCGTTCGCGACGCGGCCATCGTATCGCCGAACGATGCGGTTGCGGCATCTTACGCCCGACAATCGCGGCAGTATCGACATTTGCGTTCAGCACTCATGGCAGACGCGGGCGCTGAAGTTCAATAGTTGTACAGGAGGAAGGGTGATTCACGCGACAGTAGGGTTCATAGTTTTTGGAGTGCACAAAGATGGATTGAAAGATCCAATGGGCACGCCGTTTATTGACGACGCATTGATACAGCGCGCCAAGGAGGCACTGCGTGGCAAGGGTCTCAGCATTATTGCGCATGATGTTGTTGTCGCCAGCAAGGAAGAGGCGCGCGCCGCTTTCAGGAAAATGAAGTGCGATGATGGCATCGATGCGGTGGTCCTGTTTTCCGGGACATGGGTCTGGGCGGCGCACATGGTTGGCGCGATTCGCGACTATAGCGCGAGTGGCAAAGGCTTGCTTCTGTGGACGCACCCGGGCTCACAGGGGTGGCGCCCCGTTGGAGGATTGGTACTGCATGGAGGATTGCTCGAGATCGGTGTCCCGCACAAGTTTGTTTACGGAAGTGCGGATGAGCAAGACACCATAAGCAAGATTGTCAGCTATGCATACGCTTCACATCTGAAGAAGTTCCTGAACATGTCGACCATCGGAACATTTGGTGGCAGGGGGATGGGACAGACATGCGGCGCAGCCGACCCTTCGCAATGGATGCGAATGTTCGGCATCGATATTGATTCCCGCGATACGGCGGAGTTGAAGGAGGCGGCAGAGGGAATCTCGGCAAAAGAACTCGATGAGCTCGAACCTCGGTTGAAGGAGTTGTTTGGCAATGCGCCGGAGCAAAATGCGGTTACCGAGCGCTCGATGCGCCTTTATCTCGCTGTCAAAAAAGTTGTGACCAAAGAAAAGTTTGATTTCTACACTATTCAATCTTTTCCAGGGCTGGCTGGCGATTACTCCGCAACTTGTTTCGCGCAGAGCATGATGCTGGAGGACGGAGTCGGCACTTCTACCCTCGGCGATTTCAATACTGCCTTGACCGTTCTGCTGCTCACCAAATTAAGCAAAGAGCGGGTGTATTACGGCGATCTGCAGCACATAGATAAGAAGACCAAAGAAATAAAGATCATCGGGGACGGCGCTTGTCCGCCGTCGCTAGCGAGCAAACTTGGCCCGGCCGGATTCTCTGAACATGGAATTCCAACTGAGGGCGAAGCGGGCGGCCTCTCGGTGAAGTTGATTTGCAAAGTTGGCGAAGGAGTATTGGCGGGCCTCGGCAGGGTGAACGGTGAGTTTCAAATGGTGATCACGCGAGCGAGCATTTTTGAGCCTCCCGCTAAGGACGTTGAGAAAAGGCTTAATGAATGTGGCATTCCATTCTGGCCGCATGGCTTCGTGACAGCGCATTGCGACATCGATGTCTTACTACAGCATTGGACTAGCGAATATGCTTGTCTGGGTTACGGGGCAGAGCTGTATCCGGCCCTCGTTGATTTTTGTGAAATGACCGGCATTAAGGCAATCCTTCCCTAGAAACAAGCAGTGCGATCTCGCACCAATAAAAAGCGCTCGCGTGATTTGAGGATAAAAATGTTGTCAGGGGTGGGCAGCGATGTGCCTTGCAGGTTACTCAGTAAATTGGCGTTGCCGCAGAGGTTGGGCAAAGTTGTAGCTACCGTACGATCCGGGCCATTAATTTGGTCACTATTTCGGTGTTACAACAGATCTTCTCTTTCCGCAGTAACTACTCACTTTCTTACCTCCAAACAGCGTGTTGCGAGAAGCCTAACGCCTAGCAGTGGCTCACAGCGGGTTGAGCAAAACACATGCCGAGGTATTTTTCGGCGAGGAGCTTGGAGAGTCTTTTCTTAGCATCAGTGCCCCGATGACTGGAAGACTCTCCCCTTTTGCTATCATGTGGCCGATATCGGTAGCGTCGCTCCTTTTCACATAGTGCTCCGGCCTCGGAAGAATACTACTGGGCGGGCGGCACCGTTGATTGCGTCTTTTGTTCAGTACGTTGAAACTGCTCTTGAAAACCTGGAACAACTTCGCCAATAAACTCCTTGAAACGAGTGGCAGCCACCCCGATGAGAGCGCCCTTGATGTTGTCCCACGTCTCGAGTGCCTTATGCTTCTGATGGTCAACCCCAGCGTGGGGTTCGGTTCCAGCTTGTTGACTAGAGAAAGCCCGGGTTGCCGAGCGGCCACTTTTGCGGCCTCCCAACATCGTCGCTAGCAGAATACCCCCACCAAACGCTACGCCTATCCCGGTCATCGGGTTACTTCGAAAATGCTCTCTCCAATCGGTAACCGACTTAACTTTCCGCTCAAGCTCATACAGATTGGAGCCGAGGTTCGCCCGCGTGTTCTCGATGTGTGCTTCTATTTGGTTCGTTGATTTATCCATTCGACATTCTCCTTTACTGTCTCAATCGTACGGTCCGGTGCTGGATGGACTTGTTTTACTTGTTTGAGCCCGGCAAACAGCATGGCCGCGCCCCCGCCGGCTAATGCTCCGCCAACAATAAGCGCAGCAGCCCAATTTGGTACCGCCAGGGCCAACAGATAAACGATGCCAAGAAGCAAAAACAAAGCGGCAAAGATGGCAAGTACTGCCCCAGCGCCGAGCAGCAGAGCTGCAGACTTCGCCTTCACCGCCTCTTCCTTCATCTCTGTCTTAGCGAGACGGACTTCGGATCGAATTATCTCTTGAATATCCCGAACGATATTTTGAAAAACGTCTGAGAAAGAGCGCTCTCCTGCTGACATATGGATCCTCAGTCGTTGCTACTGAATGCCCGTCCAACCAAAAAACCGACTACGGCGGCGGCAATGAGTGAAGGGCCGGGGTTATTTTTGACCAGCGTCTCGACATCGGTCATCATCCCCTGGACGTCATGTTCGCGGACATAGTCGGCAGTTGAGCTTAATTTTTCTGCGGTCGCGTGCGCCATGCTGCTGACCTTCTCACCGCCGGGCAGGCTCTCAGCTTTGTCGTGAAGCGCGGAAGCTGCCTTTTCAAGTCCGCTGGCAGCTGCGCCTCGATTTTCGTCAATTCTGTTGGCTGCCGAACGTCCCATATCCGAGACCTTGCTGGTCACCTGACCCGCGGCACCGGACACCTTTTGTCCGACCGATTGTCCGACCGACGTGGGCTCCTCCGCCGACGTGTTCCTGAAAGACGTTGCTTTCCCTGGCATATTTTTCCTCCTTCATATTTCACGGCCGAGTCGCATCATCCATCGCGACCCGTTAGCTTTACTGGAAGCAAACCGTGTTTTTGGTACAGGCCTGAGATGCCCAAATTCAGGATGTCGTTGGCCTGTGAATTGTCTTCATGTTTAAGATCGCTTAGATTTCTATTTCATTTAGGCGATTGCGGCGCCTCGGAATAGTTTTTGTCGCGTTAGTAGGCGCGGAGCTGCTTACCACGCCCAACTTATCCAATAGGAGGCGTCAGTTTTTTACGGTGCATACCTCACAGACGACTGCGCTAATGATCAATCGGGGGGTTGGCAGAAGAATGGCGCGTCGGGCATTGTAGGGGCGATTGTCGGGTTTTTCCCGTATGGTGATCGAACCGCTCGAGAGTAGAGAATTCTAAAGTAGAGAATTCTCGTTTGACCAACCCGAATACTCTGGAGGCGATTATGAATCGTGCACGGCGTCACCTATCCGCTGTTATGGTTTTGCTCTTTTTTGCCGCTAACATGGTACTTGCGGCTCCTAAGGCAAAACACCACAACCACCATGACGGAAAGCAAATGCTCGGTGAACATCTTAAGCATGACGGAAACCATGAGATTCATCGCAAGGGCAAATACCACACCACTGCAGAAGTCAGAGGCGGGAAGATCGCTGGCATTCATGTAAAGCATGAGGAGAAGGGCGATATTCCGGTTACCAAATATAAGACTCACCAAAAAATGGCTCTCTTCGGAGGACAGGCGCGGTACGCTTCTCTTCTCTTAGTTCAAATGCAGGATATGGGAACCGTCTACATCGGCTATTCCTATGTCGACGACAATGGAGAAGCGGAGACCTATTGGTTTCCTTACGACATGATTGTTGATGGGGACACAGGTGCTGTAGATTACGTCCCAGAATAGCGGGAAGCGCAGTGGAGTCTTGTCTCACGGCTAATTTTGTTTCTCAGTCGTTAGACATTCTCTTACTCCTGGCGGCAGAGCCGCGGTCCACGCAAATCTTTTGCGGCTCTGCCATTAATCGTGTCGCGGAAACGACACACGCGATTCAATCCCACTCGGTGCAATCTAAGAAATTTTCGACGCCTACGACAAAAGAATTTACGGAATACGTCTGAACACGCGGAGTTCGTAAATTTTGGCCTTGATGTGAAAAAATTGAATTCCTTGATAGGCGCAATAGATTAAGCCCGGGATGCCGTCTAGGAACCCGAGGCAATACAGGTATTTATAGAGGAAGAACAGGGCTGGGGACCCTGGCAAACCCAAGAAGTGTTTCTTTAACCAACGGCGACGCTGGGCTTGAATCCCAAAGAGGGATGGAGGAAGACCAGCCTCCTGTTCCTCGTTCAGCCACACCTTTGCTTCCCAATTATTGCATTCGTTGAAGATTCGATTCCAACTACTCCCTGGAAGCTCGGGATCGGCGAGCCTTTAAGCAATGCGGGAACGAAGAAGCCTGATCTGCCTGGGATCGATGATGACTACTGCCAAGGGGCTCCGGTGGGAGGTTGGAGCGGGAACTTTTTCCCGCGACTACGCCGGGAACTTTTCGCGCTGGTATACGAAGACCGGGGTCCACTTTCCGGGTGCATATTAACTACGTAACGATATGGTCCGGATTATCCTGCATCGCCCTTCTGAGCTGGGACCAGGTCTTCGAAATAGAATCGATAGTGATGTCGACACCCAGGGTTGAAGGCTGCTGTGCAGGTCGGACACTGGTACCCACCGGCCAGGTAGGCGTGAATCGTCGACTCGTTGCCACAGGCGCCGCATAGGATTGCTTTCTCCTTCCACTGGTTAGCGGGCCAGCGCTCAATCTCGTGGTCGGCCAGTGCTATGTGGCAATCCTTGCAGGCGTAGTAAACGCCGCAGCACCTCATCTTAATGGCCACGATGTCGAGCGGCGTGTGATAGTGCGCGCACCGGCTCTCGCCATCGACGCCGATCCCGTGAACTTGCGCTTTGCTGGTTTGCAGCAACCTGCGTGTCGCTCTTTCCATGCTTCCCACGATTCTAGCTACATAATTAAGGAGTAAGTTTCGGCAAGCGGAAAGTCTTAATCGGAGAGTCACGAACCGAGAGCCTTAATCCGAGAGCCTTAATCCGAGAGATATAGAGATCGCTTCGGAGTTTTGCGAAATTGCATCGCGCGTTCGAGCAGAGCGTTTAACTTTTGTTTCTCTTCGGCGAACTCCCTATCGAGCCGGCGGCGGAGGTCGCGTTCAACGGCAGGTCGTCGCTCTTCTACTACATTCACGACATCCAACGCCGCGCGTGCGTGACGCGCCAGGCGGGGAAACTTCCGCTTCAAATCCAAAAAGACCGGATGGCGCATGCATCGATGAGGTGTCAAGTATCTCACCCGGCGGTTGGCATTCATGACAGGGAAATCCTGGCGCTTGTCCGAATCAAGGCCGAGAAACGACAAGACACCCTCATAGGCAGTCTTTGGATGGATGGCAAATTCCTCGTAAGAAATGATGTGAACCTGCTCGGTTCCGAAAATTTCGACGTAGCGGGCGATCTGCAACGAGAAGCGGACGAGTTCGCGGTAGGTGGGGCCCCCGACGGGCTCTCCGCGAAATGGCCCTTGCAACCAGAAGCGCGGTTCATTCGAGGCAAGGGCGCGCTCAAAGTCCAGAACGTGTTCCGAGCCGCCGTGCAGATTCTGGCTGTGCAGGGCATGCAAGACTTCAACCGGGTCGCGCACCATGATGATGATCTGGGCCGATCGATTGAAATCGCGAATTGCAACCGGTGCGGCAGGCGACGACAGATACATGACTGAGGCCTCGCCGATCCTTGACTTCCCGGCCGCGCGGTCGAAGTTGGTTAAATAATGTTGGAGCGTCGAAAACGTTCTGTGCGCGACGGTGTCGGCGGCAAAATAATTGGGCTCTTTTGCCTGCGACATACCGATGTCGGGATGACGCGAGAGGTAGAAGTAGAGAGCGGTGGTGCCGCATTTCGGCGCTCCGACAATGAAAAAATCAGGCTTCGGCATCGCTATCGTGGCTACAAACGCTCTGCGTGGGGCGCATTCGGTCCGATCGTGAGGGTCGAGATCGAGGGCAGGCTGGCTGGGATAGGTACGGGTGGGTTGCAGGTGTTCGCCGCCGGCGGCTGAGGCGGGCAAATGAGTTGTTCCGGGTTAGGCGTCTAAGGTAGGAACGGATTCGTGGTCGCCGAAGTTGCCAATGGGTTGCGTCGACAGTGCACTGAGGGTTGCGTCAATGAGGGTCGCATCAATGAGGGTCGCATCAATGAGCATCGCATCCCTCATGCGCATGCGGTCAGTCACAGAATCGGGAATAACAGGGGCCATCTTGCCTGAACCGGTCATCGAGTAAGATCGCTGAAGATAGATTCCGAAAAACAGCAAAATCAGGAACCACGCAGCGACGAGTTCGATGGCGTGCGAATAGAGGACGTGACGAGCCACGAGCGCGATCGCTCCTGAAACGACGGACAGTGCCAGGAGTAAAAGTACGGCATCGCGCTCGCTGAAACCTAACTGCACCAGGCGGTGGGAGCTGTGATCGGTGCCTCCCTGGGAAATAGGCTGCCGGCGCAGGCTGCGGGTGACGGAGACAAACGCGGTATCGAAGACGGGAATGGCCAGCACCACGCAGGGAGCGAGGACCAGGGCCGGCAGCCCGGAGACGTGCGTAACTTGCGGCAAGCATAAAGAGCCCAGCAAAAACCCGAGAAACAAGCTACCGCAGTCTCCCATAAAAATGCGCGCCGGATAAAAGTTGTAGACCAAAAAGCCTGCCGCCGCCGCCGCCGCGATGATAGCCAGGCGCGCGTAGTCGGCGGAGCCGGTCGCGCCATAGAAGAATGCGAGATAGATGGCGGAGATGACAGCGACGCCCGCCGCGAGGCCATCCATGTTATCGAGAAGATTGAAGGCGTTGCTGATACCCACAATCCAGATTACGGAAACGACGAAGTTGACATCATGATTGTGATGTAAGGGATAGACAAAACCGGAACCAACGACGAATAAGGCGGCCATGATTTGCCCGGCAAGCTTCACGAGCGGCCGCAGATTGAGAATGTCGTCGGCCATCCCCAGGACGAATACGAACGTCGATGCGGCAAGAAGCTGCCGCATTTTTGGGTCTGACATAGGAATGCAAACCAGGCTGACGAGAATGCAGGTAAGCCAAATGGGCGCGCCTCCATAAAGGCTTGGCGTGGTGCGATGCCAGCGATTGGAGCGCGGACGGGCCACCCATCCCTGCTTGCGGCAGAGATGCGTGGTGGTCCAAACGAGAGCGGAGCTCAGGAGCAGGGCGAATGAGAACAATGCGAGGTCGAGCCACGGGAACGTCACCGACGCGTCCCTCGAGAGGAAGAAGGCGCTGACATTAACGACGACTTTAGCGCTGACGTTAGCGACGACGATCGTGATGAAGGATGATTCATTCGGAGGTATCGATTGGTGATGGGTGGCAGGCGGCCTAGGACGCCGGTGCCGATAAAGCAAGTTCCGAAATGCTCATACGGGGCTTCATCTCTTTCGCCGCCGCCGCCCGCATTCCGATTGGCTTAGTCATGGTGGCTGCGACTGACTCGACAATCTCGCGCAGCTTTTTGGTGGGCGCGTAACCGATCTCCGCGCGAATGCGGCTCAGATCGGGAACCCTGCGCGGCATATCTTCAAAGTCAGCGCCGTAAGCCTGTTCGTAGGGCATGTAATGCAAAACAGAACTCGAACCTGTAACCTCTTTTACGATCTGGGCAAGATGGTTGATTGAGACCTCTTCGTCGGAGCCAATGTTGAAGACCCTGCTTTCAGCGCTTGCCAGTTGCGAGAGCTGGATGAGCGCGCCGACGACGTCGCCAACCCAGCCAAAACACCGGGTCTGCGTCCCATCTCCATAGATGGTGATGGGCTCGTTGCGCAAAGCCTGAGCGATAAATCGAGGCAAAACCATGCCGTACATTCCGCTTTGGGACGGGCCCACGGTATTAAAGAGGCGCACGATCACGACGGGGACCTGGCGCTCGCGGTTGTAGGCAATGGCGAGAAATTCGTCGAGCGCCTTCGAGCACGCATAACTCCAGCGGCCGCAGCTCGGCGGACCAATGACGAGATCGTCCACTTCACGGAAGGGCAAGCGCTCGCTCTTCCCATAAACCTCGGAGGTTGAGGTAATCAAAACTTTCTTCTTCTTCTTGCTCGCTACTTCGAGAACGAGATCGGTAGCGCGCACGTTGGTGTGCAATGTCCGCACGGGTGATTCGACGATAAGGCGCACGCCAACCGCCGCTGCCAGATGAAACACGATGTCGCAGTCATCGACCAGTTCAGCCAACAGCGGGCGGTTCATGACGGTGTCGATGGCGTAGCGAAATTGAGGGTGTCGTTTCAGGTGTTGAATGTTGTTGATGGATCCAGTCGAGAGATCGTCGATGATTGAGACCTGAGAACCGGATTGAATGAGTTTCGTTGCCAGATGGGAGCCAATGAAACCGGCGCCCCCAGTAATCAATGCACGCATGAAATCCTCCTTTGAAGCTATCGGCAGTAGTAGGAAAAACTCAGTAGGGCCGAACAAAACGACCGCAGCGGTACACAAAAGACGTCCTGCCAGAAAGCCGCCTTCGAGGCGGCTTT
>JANYKL010000064.1 GCA_025361625.1 Acidobacteriaceae bacterium | reverse complement strand
AGTGATTGGTATCGTCTCCCGCTTCGCCGCACAAAAAGGCTTCGACCTGATTACCCAAATCACCGATCGTGTTGCGCGTGAAGAGTTGATGCTAGTTGTGCTGGGCTCTGGAGATAAGCATTACGAAGAGACTTTTCAGCGGCTCAATCGCCAGTTCCCTAATAAGATTTCGGTCAAAGTAGCGTTTGATAACGCGATCGCACACAAAATCGAAGCGGGCGCAGATATGCTGTTGATGCCATCGCGTTATGAACCTTGTGGTCTGAACCAGATCTACAGCTTGAAATACGGGACGGTTCCAATTGTTCGCGCGACCGGAGGCCTAGACGACACGATCGACCCGTGGGACGCAAGAAGCGGTAAAGGCACCGGCTTTAAATTTACGGAATACACCGGCGAAACGTTGCTGGCCACGATCAAACAGGCTCTGCTAGCCTTTCGAGACCCGTCATCGTGGCAAAAGCTGATGCGCAACGGGATGAGCCACGATTTTTCTTGGGGAACATCCGCGAAAGAATACGCGAAAGTATACGAGAGGGCGCGGCACCTGCAAGGCTCTCCACTAATTGCTGCGGCGGAAACGAAGAAAGAACCGATATCAGGATAGGAGTGCTGGTCAAGAAATAGAACGAACCGGTACAAGCTGTTATCGAAGAGAGAAGCGAAAGGCCTATGTAATTGTGCTGCCCTCTGAGTTCAAAGGTCATAGCTCAGAATGACAAGCGTAATTTGAGACTACCTAACAGTTGCCATGCAGATGCCGCACTATCCACGAACCATCTTCCACGTCGACATGGACGCTTTTTTTGTTTCGGTCGAAGAATTGTTTGATCCTTCTCTAAAAGGCAAGCCAGTTGTGGTGGGCGGCGACCGTGACGAACGCGGGGTCGTCTCCGCTGCATCGTATGCAGCGCGACAATTCGGCGTTCACTCCGCAATGCCGTTGAGAACCGCTGCCAAACTTTGTCCGCAAGCGATTTTCGTTGATGGACATCCCGAACGTTATCGCGAATATTCCCACAAGGTGCATGAAGTACTGGAACATTTTTCGCCGCTGGTCGAAATGGCGTCGGTCGATGAGGCCTACCTTGACATGACCGGGACCGAACGTTTGCATGGGCGTCCGCTAAAGTCAGCGCACCGACTTCACGCCGAGATGAAATCGGTAACGCAACTGAATTGCTCGATCGGGATTGGAACTTCACGTCTCATTGCGAAAGTCTCGTCGGCGAAAGCAAAGCCGAATGGCGTACTCTGGGTGCTGCCGGGGCAGGAAGCGAAATTTCTCGCGCCCCTCGCTGTCGGCGATATTCCTGGCGTCGGAAAGGTCACGGAGCAGAAGTTGCACGCGATGGACATTAAAAAAGTAGGGGACCTGGCAAGATTTGATGATCGCGATTTAGAAGATCGTTTTGGAAAATGGGGCCTGGCCCTGGCGGGGAAGTCGCGGGGCGAGGACGCGGGTGGGTGGTTTGACAACGAGGTGGGCGACAGTGTCGACGCAAAGTCAATCAGTCACGAGCACACTTTTAATGAGGACACGGGCGATGCAGAGCGGTTGCTTTCGACATTGATGCGTTTGAGCGAAATGGTGGCGCGCCGCCTGCGCGAAGCCGGGTTCTTTGCTCGAACTATTCAATTGAAACTTCGCTACAAAGACTTCACGACGCTCACTCGCGCCCACTCGCTCGAGCATCCGACTCAGATGGATAACCAGATATTCGAACAAATCCGAAATCTATTTGTCGCGCACTGGAAAAAAGGCGCGCCCGTGCGATTGCTCGGAGTTCAGGCCTCACACTTTGAACGCGGCTCAGCGCAACTCGATCTGCTCGAACCGGATCAGCAACAGCGGTGGCAGAATGCGCTCGCAGCCGTGGATCATCTCCGCGATAAATTCGGGGAGTCGGCGGTAGGTTTGGCTCGAGGCATGAAAGGCGGCTTCCGCGAGCGTACCCACGAAAACCCAGTAGGGCTGCCGGGTAAAATGCCCGCCAAAGACGCCAACAAAGACTGAACAACTTTCAGCAACGCCTGTCGAAACAGGGGCGACCCGTCCAATCGACCGTAGCGCTATCTTGTTTTATTCATCCTATTGTCAATCTGGTTTTCTCAAGCGCGGAGATTACGAGATATATTCTCGAATGTACTCGTCGCGAGAATTCGCCAACTGGTGGGCGTCTCCATCAAAAATGACTTTGCCCTCGCGCAAAATCAAGAAGCTCATCGGCACATCTGCGAGCTGCCCCTTGGGCAAGGCAATCATCTGATTCGTGGCCTTATCAAACTGGTGGGTCGCCATGGTGAAGGCATCCTGCAAACGGTGAGTGACCATCAGCGCGCTCGTCTTGTAGACGTCACGTTGTTTCATGATCAGTTCCACTATCGTATTTGAAGTCACAGGATCGAGCCCTCCGGTGGGGGAATCGTAAAGTAAGACGCTTGGTTCAGTGACGATAGCTCGCGCAATGGCAACGCGGCGCCGCATGCCTCCTGATAGTTCGGAAGGACGCATATCGTAAGTATTTTCGAGCTCCACAAAACGCAAGACCTCCCGCACGCGTCGCTCGATCTCTTCCGTCGAAACCTTTTCTTCAATCAGACGGAACGCAACATTCTGGTAAACCTTCATCGAATCGAAAAGCGCGCTTTCCTGAAAAACAATGCCCAAACGACGACGAAGCGCAAAGAGTTCGTTCTCCGTCATCGCGGTTACCTCTTCGCCTAGCACGGTGATTCGCCCCGAGTCAGGTCGAATAAGACCCATCGCGAGCTTCAGCAGGGTGCTCTTGCCTGATCCGGCGACGCCAAAAACAGCTTTGGTTTCGCCATGTAACAGCTTGAAAGAAATGTCGGAGAGAACAACCTTCTCGTCGAAAGCGATCGAGACGTTCTCGAACTCAATCGCAGAACCTGGAAGAGCAGCGAGTTCCGGTCTCTCTTCTTCTCGCGGCAAGGTGGGAGCGGCCATGATCTAACGGTAACCGAACACCGCGAAGATAAGTTTGGTAACAAAGAAATCGACAAGCAGAATGAGCACCGAAGAAGCGACTACGGCCTGAGTGGTCGACCGGCCAACACCTTGGGTGCCGCCGCGCGTAGAAATCCCGTAGTAGCAGCCAACGGTCGCGATAATAAAGCCAAACAATATTGGTTTGATCAAGCCCGTAAACACATCGCGGAATACAAGAATCTGCCAGACCGAGGTCCAGTATTGTTGCGTGTCGAGCCCGAAGAGCAGGTGGGCCACGCCCCAGCCTCCAATCAAGCCGAGCAAGTCAGCAATGATCGTCAGAAAAAAAAGCATGAATGCGGTCGCGCCAACGCGCGGCGTGACCAGTTTCTTTGTGGGATCGGTCCCCAGCGCGCGCATGGCATCGATCTGCTCGGTCACGATCATCGAGCCAAGTTCGCTTGCCATGCCGGAGGCGTTGCGGCCCGCAACCATCAATCCCGTGATGAGCGGCCCCAGTTCAGTGACCATCCCTAGAGAGACAAGTTGCCCGATAAGCGTGATCCCCCCAAAGCGCTGCAACGTGCTGGCGGAATTTAAAGCGAGCAATGCGCCGACGGAAAGTCCCGTCAAAACCACGATAGGCAAGGAGCCGACGCCGATCAGATCGGCTTGCTGCAGCATGTCGCCCATATATAAAGGGCGACGGAAAAAGTTGGTGAGAGATTGGCCCGCGAGCAGTGTATATTCCTGCACCGCCAGAGCAAAATCTTTGGCGACTTCGACAGGCGAGATCAGTTGGAGCTCAAGCGCCATGGAATGCTTTCGAAACTATAGCAGGAACAGTCTGGCTGCGGGCGAGATGCCCGCCTCTCGCGGCTAGCAAAAAAGGACGGGCAATGTCGCCCTTCCCAACATGAACAAAGCTCTTAAGCTACCTCGCGATGGCCGTTCTTCTTTTTGATCTCGATCGCAAGACGCTTGATCTTTTGATTGAGCGTCGAGAGCGGAACGTGAAAACGCTCAGCCGCTTCGGTCTGGTTCCAGCCACATTGTTCGAGCATGTCGATGATGATCTGGCGCTCGCAATCTTCGACGATTGTGAACAGACTCGCACCGGGAGAGGTGTTGATAGCTGGAAGCACGTTGCCCCGCCCAACGATGTGATTGGGGAGCAATTCGACTCCAATGTCCACGCCGGAAGACAAAACCACAGCACGTTCAATCGTGTTTTCCAGTTCGCGGACGTTCCCTGGCCACGAATAGCCGACCAGTACCCGCAAGGCATCAATTGAAAGGCGTCGTGTGGGACGTTCATTTTCTTCTGAGTACTTTTGCAGGAAGTGATGAACGAGCAGCGGAATATCTTCCTTGCGCTGCCGCAACGGCGGGAGATCGATGCTGATGACATTCAAGCGGTAGAAAAGATCCTCGCGGAACTTGCCTTCTTTCACCATCTGTCGCAGATCGACGTTGGTCGCGGCAATCACGCGGACATCGGCCTGAATTTCCTGCGTTCCACCAAGGTGCATAAAGCGGCGATCCTGCAAAACGCGAAGTATTTTAGCTTGTGTGTCCATGCTCATGGTGCCGATCTCATCGAGAAAAAGGCTGCCACGGTCAGCCACTTCGAACAATCCCTTTTTCGAAGTGATCGCGCTGGTAAACGCACCTTTGACGTGGCCGAAAAGCGTCGACTCGAGCAAGTCCGCGGGAGTTGAGCCGGAGTTAACCGGAACAAACGGCCGGTCGCGCCGGGTTGAATTCAGGTGGATCGCTTTGGCGATTAGTTCCTTGCCCGTTCCGCTCTCCCCCTGCAGCAGCACTGTCGACCGGCTAGGCGCGACCTGAGCGACCAAATCGAAAATCTTGAGCATCGGTTCGCTCTTTCCGACGATGTGCTCGAAGTTGTAGCGCTGCTTCATGGCGCGCTTGAGCTGAATGTTTTCTTCTTCCGCTTTTTGGCGGGCTACGGCGGCGCGCACGTCTGCCAGAAGCTTTTCATTATCCCAAGGCTTCTGAATAAAATTTGTGGCGCCAGATTGCATGGCGCGGACCGCATTTTCTACCGTGCCATAGGCGGTGATCATGATTACGGCTTGCTGAGGATATTGCAGGCGTATCTCGGCGAGCACATCCATCCCGTTCTTGTCGGGCAGGGAGAGATCGAGCAGCACAACGTCGTAGGCGCGCTGCCCTATGTGCGCGAGCCCGTCGAGGCCGGTCTCAGCTATTTCAACCGCGTAGCCTTCGAGTTGAAGCAACGTCTCGAGCGACTCACGAATAGCTGCCTCATCGTCGATAATCAAAATTTTTCCCGCGGACTGCTGCTTGCTCTCAATCGTCGAGCGGCGAGTTATCGGAGTGACTTCAGAAATCGCTAAATCAGACATGGGCTACCTTTCTGATCATAGGAAAATCCAAGGTGAAAGTAGTGCCTTCACCCGGCCGGCTCTCCACGCGAATGTTGCCCGCGTGCTCCTGAATGATGCCGTAGGTTACAGATAATCCAAGGCCGGTACCGCGATTTTGACCTTCCGCCGGCGAAGTCTTGGTGGTGAAAAAAGGATCGTAAATGCGGTGAATGTTTTCCTGTGCAATCCCCGAGCCCGTGTCGGACACGCGTACGCTGACGGATTCGCCGTTCATGGTGGCGACCTGCAACACGCCGCCGCCTGCCATTGCATCTTTCGCGTTGAGGAAGAGGTTTAAGAATACCTGCTGCAACCGGCCAGCATTCCCCTGGATCATGGGCAAGTGGTCGTGAAGCTGCGGCTTTACTTGAATGTGCGAAACCTTGAACTGGTGTTCGAGTAATGCCAGGGTATCGGCGATAACTTTGTTGACGCTGATCTCCGTTAGTTCGGTCCCCGAGGTACGCGAAAAATTTAGAAGGTTGTTGACGATCTCGGAGGCGCGAAATGTTTGCTTCGTAATCTTGTCGAGCACACCGGATTTTGCCGGATCAGACTGCAATTGCTTCGCCAGCATCTGCGTATAAGAGGAGATCACGGCCAGCGGGGTGTTCACCTCATGCGCCACTCCCGCAGCCAGTAATCCGATCGACGAAAGTTTGTCAGCTTGAGTCAGCTGCACTTCGAGTTCGATGCGTTCGGTGATGTCGTCCATGATCACCAATCGCCCGACAACGTTAAATTTGCGGGTGACAAGCGGCGCAATCGCAACATTCAATACGCGCGATTCTCCGGTCGGAGTCGCAAGCCTGAACTTGTAAAGGTTATGAATTCCGGGGTTCTGGCGGACCCGGTAAAATTCTTCGACGAACGCAGCCGGGAAGATGCCACTGAGTGAGCGGCCGACGACGTCGCGTCGCGGAAGAGCGTACATCACTTCCATCTGTGAGTTCCAGGACTCGACGCGATCTTCTAAATCCACCGCCATTACGCCGACGTTGATTGACTCCACAATATTTTCGTTGAAGTCTTTCAGGCGTTCGTACTCGCTGACTTTCTGTTCCAGAGAAGCGTAGAGACGTCCGTTCTGGATCGCGATCCCGATGTACCCGGCTAAGGCCTGCAGCAATTCGACGTCTTCGCTCGAGAGAAAGTCTCCCTCGATCGTTTTCCCGAGTCCCAGGAAAGCTATCGTCTTGTGGCGCGCGTGGCAGGGAATGTAATAGTTCAGGTCTAGTCTTTTAATGGCCTCTTGCGCCGCTGCGTCTTCGCGTGGCAACTGGTGCGTGTTCTCAAAGAAGATGTGCCCAACGGCGTCCTCGACTCTCGGCTTGGCAAGAAAATCGAGATTGAGCCCGGAGACGTGAGCGATGCCAAAAGACTTCGACAATTCAAAGTGCGTTGAATCGGGGTTTCCGAGGAAGATGGCGATGCGGTCAACCAGCAGCGTGCGCGCCAACCGGTCGACCAGCGACGAGAGCATCTTGTCGAGATCGGTTTCTGAACTCAGCTCCCGTCCGAACTCGATCAGTGTGCGGCGGTAATCGTAGCCCGTGCGATAAAAAAATTGATCGAGTTTTTCTTGAATCCACTTTCGAACCGGATCAAAGAGCAGGGCAGTGACGACGATTGCCACCATCAGTCCGACCGGACCCGAACTCGGCACTCGCGTGTGAACCAGCTCTGCGATCGCAGTCACTCCTGCAAAATAGGTCGCCACGATTGCGGCTGCGGCGAGGGTGTACGCCATGCCACGCTTGAAAATCAGATCTACGTCCATCAAGCGGTAACGAAAGATGGCGTAGCCAAATGTCAGCGGCAGAAATCCCAACGAAAGCACCGATACCTTCATGGCCGGAGAGGGCATCACGCCAAACAGGTACGGCAGCACGTAGCACAGAGTGAATGGAGTAATGGCGAGAATTGTGCCCCGCATAATCCACTTCAACTGTTGCCGCAAAATCGGAGCCGTCGCCCGAACGTAGTTATTCCAAAGCACTCCCGCGGCTGTTACAAAGAAAATCGTGAGATATGCCCAGTGAACTCGATTCAACTGAAACAGCAGCGAAGCGCTGGCCTTCACAAAGAGTAAAGAGAAGACCTGAACTGCCAGAAGAACCAGTCCCGGAAGGTACAAAGCGGGAATCGACCATTGATGCCGAACGACGAACCTACGACGTTCCGGGAAGGTAAGAACGAAATGCAAAAATAAAGCGGGCTGCAGGAGCCACGCCACTTCGTTCGCCCACAATACTGACCAGTCAAAAGCGTTGAACTTGCCGGTATAGTGGAGCGAATAGAAAACAAACGATACCAGGCAGAAAATATAAAAGTGAGTAGAGCCGACCGCAGTCCATCGCCGCAGCAAAACGTAAAGCCCGATTCCAAAGTAGATCAGGGCGATAATGCGAAGCCAGTCATTCATCGACCGTTCCGCTGGGACTAGAACGACTTCAACGTCGAGCGGCACCGATCCGCGGACCAGTGAATACGTGGCTTTCGAATAAACACCCGAGTCATAGAGTACCCGGGTAATAGCGGCAGCCGATTCGACGGCACGTCCGTTAATCGAGACGACCTCGTCCCCGTGCCGAACTCCAGCGCGTTCCGCCGGACCATTCGGTTCGAGCCTGTCCGCGATCACGCGACCGCTACGCTCCATCCACCATGCCCCGTCGTCCGGGAAGACCGATTGATGTTCAATCTTGTAGTTGAATCCAGCAAACAAGACGGCCGCCACCGTTAACAGAGTCAACAGGATGGCGATAAAACGGGCCTCAAATTCGCGGTTCATATGGCGCGACTCGATTCGCGATACAGATTGCAGGACGTTCGTCGACTGGAGACAAAAAAGGACTCCGCTGACAACCTGTTTGCAACTCCACTGCCACCTTTCACCGCACCAGGGAGAGGTAAGTGGCGTGCTTGTAGGCACTTCCAGAATTATAAAGGTAGTGAAGAACTGTGAATATGGAATTTGGAAGGCTTTTCTTGTTTTTGGGATTGTTCCAGCCGGAAGGTCGGTCTGTCGAGAAGTTGAGAAAGCGGGAGAAGCGCGCCGCGCAGCGAACCGTCCGCTCGATAAACCGGGGACCCGCAATAGCAATCGCCGGCCTCAGCCCCAAACCGAGGGGGCCCGAATCGTAACCTACCCGCCATTTACAATTGATCCATGTCGCGCCACGAGCAGATTCTTGAACTGGAAAAACGCTTTCTTCTTCCGACCTACAATCGCTATCCGGTTAGTTTTGAACGGGGCAAAGGGGTTTTTCTATTTGATTTCGAAGGCAAAAAATATCTCGACTTCGTTGCGGGGCTTGGCGTCAATGCGCTTGGGCACGGGCATCCACGCATCTTGAAAGCGATCCGCGAGCAATCGGCGCGGGCAATTCATCTCTCAAATCTTTATTACAACGAGTACCAGGGACAATTGGCACAGCGCCTGTGTCAGCTTTCTGGTCTTGATCGCGCTTTCTTCTCGAACAGCGGCACCGAGGCAATTGAAGGCTCGATCAAACTAGCGCGTCTAGCCGGACACAAGAACGGTGGCGACTCGAAGTCGCAGCTCGTAGCCCTGCACGGTTCCTATCACGGCCGCACCTTCGGAGCCATGTCCCTGACTGGGCAGGAAAAATATCGCAAGGGGTTCGAGCCGATGTTAGACGCAGTCACATTTGTTTCGCAGAACAATGTCGAAGCCTTGCGAGCCGCGGTCAATTCCAACACTTGCGCTATCGTTCTGGAACCGATCTTCGGAGAAGGCGGGATCCTCGAATGCTCTGAAGAATTCCTTCGTGCCTGTCGCGCCTTAGCCGATGAGCACCACGCGGCGCTGATTTTCGATGAAATTCAGTGCGGCTTAGGACGCACTGGAAACATGTTCGCCTTCCAGAGCTTCGGCGTCGTGCCCGATATCGTCGCCATCGCTAAGCCTATTGCTGCCGGTGTTCCGCTCGGCGCGTTTCTTGCGAAAGAAAGTTTCGCCTCCTCCATCTCCCCCGGCCAGCACGGCACCACTTTTGGCGGAGGTCCTCTCGCATGCCGAGTAGCGCTCGAGTATCTCGCGATCGTTGAAGAAGAGCACTTGCTGGAACGTGTCTCTAAAGTTGGAGCTTATCTCAGGCAGCAGCTCGAATCGCTTGTCGGAATCTACGAGACCGCACGCGAAGTCCGCGGTCGTGGATTCATTCAAGGTCTAGTTCTGGAAACTCCCGCCCGCCCGATTGTCGAGCAGGCCCTGGCCGAAGGCATCCTGTTCAACGTAACCCAGGACACCGTTCTCCGCTTCCTTCCGCCCTTTCTGTTGGAGGAAAAGCACGTCGACAAGGGAATTAAAGTGCTCAAAAAACTTCTCGGGAAAAAGCGCAAGAAGACGAATCTTCCCGTGCCTGCGGTTCCTGCACCTGGGGTTACCGCATCCTGACCTCCTACCTTGAAGAGTGTGGGGCCCATCTGCCCGACGGCCGTATGCGTTACCTTAAGGCTGGATCTGGGCCTGCGTTGATTCTGATTCACGGCCTACTCGGCTATTCATTCTCGTTTCGCTTTGTGATGCCCGTGCTCGCTCCCTACGCGACCATCTACGCCGTCGATAACCTGGGCTTTGGCCTGTCTCCTTCGAAGGAGGGAATGGATTGCAGTCTGGCCGCGACCTCCGAACGAATTTTGCAATTCGCGGATGCTCTGGGCATCAAAGAGTTCGACATCTTTGGCAGTTCCTACGGAGGAGCGATTGCCATCGTTGCAGCGTCGCTATCCGCGGAACGAGCCAAACCAAGAGTGCGACGAATGATTCTAGCGGCCCCGGTCAACCCCTGGTCGCCGCACGGAAAGCGCCTTGCCCCGTTCGTCGGGAGTACGGTGGGCTCATATCTGTTTCGAAATACGATTGCCCGCTGGCGCACGCTGGATCACTTATGGCTAAGACGTATGTTTGGCGACCCTAAAAAAGTTCCGCCCGATTCCCTCGACGGCTATCGCCTTCCGATCCTGAACAATAACGTGATTCTTCACGGATCACGCGTCGTGAAGAATTGGACGCGGGATCTGGCCGTCCTGGAAAAAGCGTTGCCCGCCACGCGAAACTATCGAACCCTCTTGATGTGGGGAACCAAAGACCGGGTCGTAAACCCAAAATCAGCCAGGAAACTGCGAGATAATTTTCGTGACGCCCAACTCGTCATATTCAAAGGGGTAGGCCACCTGCCCTATGAAGAAACTCCCGATGAGTTTAACCAAGCGATGATAAAGTTCCTGACCGACCTGTAATTCGCCTCCAATTTGAAGAGTGAGGGGTGGCCCGGCGAATTGAGCCACGAGATCGCCGACGGCAGGCTTACGGTCTGCACCGATTACGGTAGCGCGATCGCCGCCGTCAGTTCGGCGGGGCGAGACGTCCCCGGCGCTTACCAGTCCGATTACTGCTCTGGACGCCGCAATGTTGTAGGCTGAACCTCACACGTCCATGCACCTCGCTCTCGAGCCGCTTCGAAATTTCATCTCTACCTATGGATACTGGGCAGTGGCGTTAGCCCTGATCTTCGAAAGTGCGGGCCTTCCCGTTCCCGGCGAAATCACGCTGCTCCTGGCCAGCTTTCTCGCCTACTCGGAACATCATCTTAATATCGTGTGGATCATTCTGACCGCTACTTGCGCCTCAACTTTCGGCGGTGAGGTAGGCTACGCGCTCGGGCACTATGGTGGCCGCGCCCTGCTCAATCATTATCAAAAGTTTAAATTTTCGAAACGAGCAGTCGAGCGCGGTGAAAAAATCTTCGCGCAGTACGGGGCTGCGGCAGTCTTCCTTTCGCGTTTCATCTTCGGCATGCGCGTCTTCGCCGGACCTCTCGCCGGAGTTCTGCGCATGCCCTGGCAACTGTTCACCCTTTTCAACTTTCTGGGAGCCGCGGCATGGGTTACGGTGATCGCGAGCGCAGGCTACATTTTTGGCGCACACTGGCGCACCTTGCTGCACGTGATGCAGCGCCTGAATGTGGCTGTAGCTATCGTTGCAGCCATTGTGGCATTCATCTTGTGGAGGCGGTATCGCCGCCAACCGCCGTCGAAATAAGAAAGCCCTGCGCCTCGCCTTCCTAAATAACGCTTGAGCTAGGAATTCAACCACGCCCGTTGGTTCCGTCTATAATTGCGCCCACCAATGCAGCTGACCTCTGGCACAAAGCTAGGCCCATACGAAATTCAGTCTCCGCTCGGAGTGGGCGGGATGGGCGAAGTGTATCGCGCTAAGGACACGCGGCTTGACCGCCTGGTCGCCGTGAAGGTTCTCGCCTCGCACCTTTCTTCATCCCCCGAACTAAAGCAGCGCATGGAGCGCGAGGCTCGCTCGATCTCCTCGCTGAACCATCCGAATATTTGCCATCTTTACGACATCGGCTCGCAGGATGGCACCGATTATCTGGTGATGGAGCTTCTCGAAGGCGAGACGCTCTCGGATCGTTTGCGCAAGGGCGCGATGCCGCTCAATGAAGTCTTTAGAGTTGCTATCGCCGTCGCCGAGGCCCTCGCAGTTGCGCACCGGCAGGGAATCACGCATCGCGATTTGAAGCCGGGAAACATCATGCTGACGCAAACCGGAGCGAAGCTGATGGACTTCGGCCTGGCAAAAACGCTGGGCCCACAGAACGCGGGAATTTCTTCGGGCAGCGTACCTTCTTTTACTGCCGTCGCCACGTTGAGCGGACCAAGTCCCCTCAGTCCTCTCACGATGGCGGGCAGCATCGTTGGCACCATCCAATACATGTCGCCAGAACAGATCGAAGGCAAAGAAGCCGACGCCCGCTCCGACATTTTTGCTTTCGGAGCAGTGCTGTACGAAATGGTTGCAGGGAAGCGTCCTTTTTCGGGCAAGAGTCAGATATCGCTCGCATCTTCGATTCTCGAGAGCGAACCGCAGGCCGTCTCTGACCTCAAGCCGCAAACGCCACCCGGGCTCGAACACATCATTACCACCTGCCTGCAGAAGAATCCAGAAGACCGTTTTCAAAGCGCCCACGACATCAAGATGGAACTGCGATGGATCGCCTCGGACCGTCCCGCCACTGCCCCTGCTGCCGGCGTCGCGCCTGCAACATTGCGTCGCGAACGCATGGGCTGGAGCGCGGCGTTACTGGCGACGTTCTTGCTCGCAGCGCTTGGCACTTTCCTCCTCTCCCATAGGCGCCACCAAGAGCAGGTTCTGCGCACCGTGATCGACGCGCCAGATAGAGCTGCGCTTAATCTCACAGGAGACAATGCTGGCCCGCCTGTACTGTCACCTTCCGGCACCATGATGGTCTTTGCCGCAACCGGAGCGGACGGCAAATCGACGCTCTGGGTCCGCGCTATGAATTCGCTCGAAACACGCGCCTTACCGGAGACCGCCGGGGCCGTCTTCCCCTTCTGGTCTCCCGACAGCAACTCGGTTGGATTTTTCGCCGACGGCAAGCTGAAGGCAATCGATCTCAATGGGAGCTCGGTACAGATAATCGCCAATGCGCAGTTGGGACGCGGAGGCGCGTGGGGAGCGGATGGGGTCATCGTGTTCTCCGCCGGCCCTACCTCGCCGCTCTTGCGTGCCCATACGAATGGCGCCGGCTCGACAACGGCAATCCTCAAGATCGATTCCACCCAACACACTTCGCATCGCTGGCCATTTTTTCTGCCCGATGGAAAGCACTTCATCTATTCCGCGATTCATCACGATCCGTCGAAGTCAGCTAACAACGGAATCTACTACGCCACACCCGATGGTAAGGAAAATCGCCTTTTACTTCGGTCGCAGAGCAATGCTATTTATGCCCAGGGCTATCTTCTCTTCGCTCGGGGAGATCAACTTATGGCCCAGCCTTTCGATGCGGCCAAGGGCACGATAAGCGAAGAGCCGCGGTCCATAGCAAAGGGGATTGCGAACGACTTCGCCACCTGGCACATGGACGCGACGGCTGCTGACAATGGACTGCTTGTCTACGCCAGCGGAGGCAGCGCCCAACTGCAGCTCGTGTGGATGGACCGCGACAGCAAACAAGTAACGACTATCGCTGACAAGTTCGCCGACCTGCAGTCAGGTAGGCTCTCCCCGCAGGGAGATCGCGTCGCACTGCAGCTCGATGCCGGGATCACCGACATCTGGGTCTTGGACCTGGCGCGCGGCGTGCGCACCAGGCTGACCTTCGGACCGGTTGCTAACACTTTTCCCATCTGGTCTCGCGACGGTCAGTCGATCACTTACACCAACCGGCACAGCGACGGATTCAGTCTTAATCGCAGGCGAGCCGACGGTAGTGGCGGGGAAGAAATCTTGCTCACGGGGTCGGGCCAAATGAATCCGGAATGCTGGACTCCCGACGATAAAACTCTCATTTACGCGCGCGGTGCGCCGGGAGAAACGGAGCAATGGGCGCTTCCCCTCGAAGGCGAGCGCAAGCCCTCACTGATCGCTGCGAACGCGGATTGGGGCAGGCTATCACCAGACGGCCACTGGCTCGCTTACGTCTCCGGCGACTCGGGATCCTCTGAAGTCGACGTCGTAGCCTATGGCGGAGGGCAAGGAAAGTGGCAGGTCTCCGCGAACGGAGGGATCCAGCCGCAGTGGAGCGCGGATGGTAAAACACTGTATTACATGGGCACAGCGTATGACCTCTACGCCGTGCCAGTCAGGGAGGTCGGGGGAGCGCTCCAGTTCGGTGCCCCGGAAATCCTAATCAGCCACTGGTCAGCCCCGCAAGTTTTCTTCGATGTCTCACCCGACGGCAAAAAAATTCTCCTGGATCGCGTCTCGCAGCAGGTCAGCCCGTCGCTTACAGTTGTGTCGGATTTCACGGCCGAGCTCGGTAAGTAAGCTGGGTTGTCCTTAAGTAAAGGCGAGGGTGCCACAGTACCCCGGAGTCGGCCAAGAAATGCTCTTCGCAAGGATCGGCTCTAGCCGCGGCCGGAACTCCCTGCAAAAGTAGCCATCGCGCGAAGCCCTAAATGAAACCAAGGCGCGCCCAGTAGAGGTTTCTTCGGTCACTTCCCCTGAACTCCGAGCCATCATATGCTGAAAGAGCACTCGCTCCCGGAGAACGCTTGATCCCCTCAGCCACGCAGTCTAACTCGTCGATCGCCACCCGGTTTCCGTGGTTTAGCATGTCACAGGTTTGGGTGCGATTCCTCCTGGCGATTTTTGGATTAGTTCTGGCTTTCGGGGCGGCTCTCTTTTCTACCGTCACCCGCGAGGCCGGGAGTGTTTGGGGGACAGTCTGTCTGGCGTCGATTGCTTTGCTGCTCGCAATCTTCGTCGGGCTCACTACCGTTCCTTACCTGGCCAGCCGCGTTTTCGCGCACAGCGTGCGAGAGGCCATGGATTACGACGTAACCCGCGCTGGGCTGATCTATATCTTGATCAGCGTGGTAATTGGCATCGCCGCGATCAATACCGGTAACAACCTGCTTTACGTGGTCGTTGCCACGCTGCTTTCCGCGGTGCTGGTCTCCGGGTTTGCATCGGCCTGGGTCTTAAGGAGTCTTTCGCTCGATATCCATTTGCCGGAACATGTATTTGCCGCGCGCCCGATGCTGGCGCGGATTCTCTTGCGGAATACCAGTTCGTGGCTTCCTTCGTTCTCGATACGAGTCGTCCCAGCCAAGCGCAAGTTATCGAAAGATCGCTGGCGCTGGGAGACCTACACCCTCGGATTTCCTAAAGGACGTGAGGCCAAAGACCAGTGGTTTCGCTTGCCCGATTGTCGGTTCCGGCGCGTTCGCGAAGAAGCAGAGCGTCCGATTCTGCGCGAGTCCGTGTATTTTCCTTTTATCGCTCCCGCACAGGAGCTTCGCGCTGACCTTGAAATGAGTTTTCCCAAACGGGGACGTTACTTCGAGAAGAACTTCGGACTGGCCACTCGTTTTCCCTTTTCTTTTCTCACCAAAACGCGGCGTATCAACCTTGTGCGGGAAGTGATTGTCTTTCCCGCAGTCGAGAGTGCCGATCAATTTTTGGATGTCCTGCCCATGGTGACCGGCGAGTTCGAGTCGCTCGTTGCCGGACGCGGATACGACCTTCATCTTATCCGCGAATACATGCCCGACGATTCGGCGCGGCACGTCGATTGGAAGGCCACAGCCCGTACTGGCGCCCTCAAAGTCCGTGAATTCAGCCGCGAGGACGAGCGGAAATTGCGTATCATCTTCGACAACCCAGCGCCCGGAGTACTGCTGCCCGAAGCTTACGAGAAAGCGATCTGCATCGCTGCGTCGCTCGGCTATTTCTTGACGAGACGCGTCGCCGTGGCG
>JANYKL010000060.1 GCA_025361625.1 Acidobacteriaceae bacterium | reverse complement strand
CGAAGGCTGCGCTGGTTCCCCAGCGATCGGCGTTGGCGACTCCGGCCTTGGCGGTGACGTCGGTGAAGGTGCCGTCGTGATTGTTGCGATAGAGGGCGGAGCCGTGAAAGCCGGTGATGTAAATGTCCTCCCATCCGTCGTTGTCGAAATCGCCGATGGCGACGCCGTATCCCCAGCCACAAAAGTTGATGCCCGACTTCGCCGAGACATCGGTAAAAGTTCCGTCGTGATTGTTGTGATAGAGGCGAGGGGGATGACATTTTCCGGCGCGATAATCGGCGACGGTTGAGCCATCGACAAATAAGATGTCCATCCAACCGTCGTTGTCGAAGTCGAAGGCGGCGGCGCCTCCGCACTGGGTCTCGACGATGTAGAACTTTTCCCGGCTCCCGCAGGTGAGTTGGAAGTTGATGCCCGCGGTACTGGTTACGTCGATGAAAATCGGCCGGGCATTTGAATCGGGTTTGCGGGTGGGCGGATTTATTCGCGATGCAATCGGCTTGTGTTTCGCCTGATTCGTTTGAGCGAGACAAGGCAGCGGAGATGCGCTCATCGAGACGAGAAGCAGGATGCTCGACGCGAAACTGGCGCAACCGCTTTTGGTGCGAGGCAGGCTTGCGCGCGCGACGCGGCTTAATTTCAAGATGGCGAGCACTGTAGGAATCAGTGTAACGATATAGCGAATATCGTGGTTAATGCTCACGACCGGTTGCCATGCCAGCGGCGGCTGGCTGGGACTTCTTCAGGTCGGCGAAGGTTTGCCGTTCACTTCGCGCTTCGTCGAGTCTTCCCATTTTCTCTAGAACGCGGGCGAGTTGATAATGCGGGCTCGGGTCAGTCGGATTGAGCTCAGCGGCCTTTTTTAACGCGACCTCGGCTTTGGCGTTCTCTCCGGCTAAGGCTTGGCCTTTGCCGAACATATACCAGGCGTCTGCGTTCGAGGAGTCGAGCGTGAGCGCTCGTTGTAGGTAAGTGACTGCGTCAGTATATTTCCCCGACTCAAGCAGAGTGCGTCCCAGTTCGTAAAGAAGAGTGGGATTGTCTCCGGATCGAGCTAACTCTTCCCGGTATTCCGCGATAGCCTGATCGTTGCGCCCGAGACTGAAGTAGGCAAAACCGAGATGATAGTGGCCGAGTTTGATAGTGGGGTCCAATTTCAACGCCCTTGTGAATTCGTCGACGGCCTGCAGGCTGCGGTTCGAATTTAAATACGCTCTCCCGAGCAAGACGTGGGTAAGCGCATTGGATGGCTGCGACTTGATCGACGACTGGAGTTCGATCGCGGCAGAGGCGTAGTCCTTCGCGCTCAGAAAAACCAGGGCCAGGTCAAAGTGCGTAGCGGAGTCTGCTGAAGCGAGATCGCGGGCAGGAATTAATTGCTCGCGGGCGCGCGCGATATCTCCGCTTTTGAAATACGCCAAGCCTAAATAATGCCGGAGTTCAGCATCTCGAGGCCATTTGTTGATGGCGGCTTCGCCGGTAAGAATGGCGTTTGACAAATCTCCGGCACCGAGTTGTTGAGTCAATAACTGTCGCGCCTTGGTCTCTTCGTTCTGCGAGGGGGCTTGCGGCGTCTGGAGCAGTAGCACCAACAAGCCACGCGCATGCGGATCGAACCCGGCCCTTACGATCATTGCGGTTTCGACAAGCGCGGTGGCGGGATAGGCTGGCCGTAGAGGAGTGATGATTAACGCGGCCAGCGACAGGCACAAAGTTCGCCATCGCACTCTCGACTCGATTGGCTGGGACGACTTGATCGATTCCAAACTATTCCAAACTATTCCAATCTTGAGCCAGATTACAGCCCATGGATTCGCTCGCGACGCTGTTTCGTTTAACATCGTCATAATTATGATGATGCTTATGATTTCGCTTGTAGTTCGCAAGTTTATTCATCGCAAGATCACTCGAGACGATATTCGATCGTAATCGCCTGGCAGCTTCGCTCGCAACATTAAGAATTTCCGAATGCCTTCGGGCTCTATCACTCGAGTCTGGCTCCACTGATTGGCGGCCCCTTCGGGCTGGATGGATTTTTCTCTACTCGCCCGCAGCGCCCGAGACGGCTCATTACGCCGGTCTGATTTTTGGATTGATCGGACTTGCGGCCCTGATTAAACCTGGTTCTGAGAGTTATCGCTGCTATCATTTCAGCCACAATGAATCGAGTGTCAGGCAAGTTATCCGCGGCGTTATTTCTGCTCCTCATCGCATTTCAGTTTGGAATGGCCGAGGACGCCCCATTGAGCCCGCTTCCCTCTCCGCTGTCGAATAACGCGGTCGCTATTTCGCACGATTCCGGAGGCGCCAAAATTTTCTCGTTCATGGGCATCGGTCCAAAGAAAACTTGGGACGCGATCTCGACCAGCGCCTACGAGATGGAGGTGAGCACCGGCAAGTGGACGGAGAAGCGCGCCGTGCCGGGAGTTGCGGGGCGGTTAGCGGCATCGGCGGTAGCGCTTCACGATCAAGTGTTCATTTTCGGAGGCTACGTCGTGGACGGGCAAGGTGGGGAAAGCACGGTGTCCGATCTCAATGTTTTTGTTCCGGTCGAGAATCGCTACTACCGGGGAAAAGACATTCCGATTCCGGTCGACGATGCAGTCATTGGCGTCTACCGCGATCGCTTTATCTTTCTAATTGGCGGTTGGTCGTCGACGAAGAACGATGCCGTTAACAACGTCCAGGTGTACGACATTGAAAAGGATGTGTGGATTCAGGCGACGCCACTTCCGGGTACGCCCGTCTTCGGTCATTCGGGCTCGATCGTCGGTGACACCATTGTTTATGTAGATGGAGCCTATAAAAATCCGAATGGCGCGAATCCAAAATATGTGGCCTCGGAAGAGTGCTGGATCGGGAAGATTCCTCATAAGGGCGACCTGACGAAAATTCAATGGTCGAAACTGCCGCCGCATCCGGGAAAGGCGCGCTACCGCATCGCGGCCGGGGCGGAGCCTCCAGGAAAAAAGGCGGCGCGAATTTACTTTTCGGGTGGGACTGATAATGCATACAACTACAACGGCATTGGTTATGACGGCAAACCCGCTGAGCCGTCGCCCGTCACTTTCGCTTTTAATGCGCGAAGGCAGGGATGGGAGACGGTGAACGAGGCGACTCCGAATCCGACGATGGACCATCGCGGTCTGCTGGTGACGCATCGCGGACTGGTCATTGTTGGCGGGATGGAAAAAGGCCAGCAGGTAACGGCAAAGGTATCGCTGGCACGGATTTCGGGGAAGAAGTAAGCAGCAAATCTGGTTCGACCAGAGAGCGTAGCAATTTTGGGTAAGGAAACTAGGTAAAGTAAGCTTCAGCGTGCTCGCGCCAGCACCAGCGTTATATCGTCGGGCTGCTCAGCCTCACCAATCCAGTCCTGTACGGCGGCAGTGACGATCTCGGTGATGCGCTCGAGGGGTAAGTTGCGGTTTTCACGAACCAATTGGATCAGGCGCTCCTCGCCGAATTCGCCGTAGTCATTTTCCGGTTCGGTGATTCCATCGCTGTAGGCAACGAATATGTCGCCGGGGCGCAATCGGACCGTTGCTTCCGGAAAGTCGAGATGGTCGAAGAGGCCGACCACGGTTCCCCCGCAACTCAAGAGCTGCGAAGAGCCGTCTTCGGAAATTAAGATCGGCGGTAGATGTCCGCCATTCGAATAGGTGAGACGACGCGAGGCGCCATCGTAGATGGCCAGGAATAAAGTCGCGTACTTGGCCGACGGGGTGCTTGAGTAGAGCTGGTGATTCAACAGCATCAGCAGATTCGCGGGCGAGACATCAGGGCTGTGAGAGTCGGATGCGAGCATAAGACGGGAGCTGGGGGATGAACCGACCGCAACCGGTTCGCGCACGGCGGAAACATCTTCGATGCTATAGGCACGCACGGCGGAGTGTATGGTTGCCATCATCAGGGCGGCAGAAATTCCCTTCCCGCTGATATCGCCAACCGCCAGAATCAGCTTGTCGGCGTTAAGCGAGAGAAAATCGTAGTAGTCGCCGCTCACGGTTCGCGCCGGGCGGCAGAATCCGTGCACTTCGAGCGTATCAAGCTGCCTGATCACGCTCGGATAAAGTTGCGCTTGCACCTCCTGGGCAATAGCCAGTTCGCCTTCCAGACGTTGCTTTTCTTTCTGCTCCTGCACCAGCGCTTCAATTGACATGGTCATTGAGTTGAAAGAGTTGGCAAGGGTTGCAAGCTGGTCGGTTGAGTGGACCTTGATCCGGTGGCTGAAGTCAGCCCGGTTGATGTGTTTGGTTGCTTCGTAAAGTTGAGCGACCGCCATGGTGATACTGCGCGTCAGCTTGGTCCCGATTAATAGCGCCAGTAGTTCGATGATGGCGAAGATGAGCAGAATTGAAAACAAAATGTATTCGACCCCTCGCGCATAATCTCCCAATGCGGCAAAAAGGCGCGCATACAGTACCGAAGGGCGAGTTTCAACCTCGGCCAGGGCGCCTACGCGCTGCCTCTGGCCCGTCTTCCAATCCCATACCGGAAGTGGAATGGGAAAACGCACCAGGCGATCAAGGAAATTTCCGGGTCTCGGAATGGAGCCTGAGGAGAAGCTATGCTGGCTTTGGGGTGAGCCGGAGAGATCTAAAGAAGACTTGGCGCCGGTTGGCCCGTTGCTTTCGCTCTCTTCGTAAACCACAATTCTGCCGAGGTCGCCGGCCATCCTGGTGATGAATTCAGTGTCGAGCGGTTCGCTTGAGATGATGCGCAGGGATCCGCGGCCGGTCTCAACCGTTGTGCCGGTACGGAGAAACAATGCGCCGCTATCGAAGATGATCTCGCGAAAGTCGGCTGGCAGAGAGGCAGGAGAATCGAAACTCGCGGCGCCATCGCTGGGGGAGCAAAAACTCTGGTTTGCATACCACGCGCAGACTTGTCGTCTCGACCATTCCGTTCGTGTAGGGCGGGAGAGAGAAAGACTTTCGGCGTCCACCTTGCCGCCAGCTGCAACCCTGGCAGATAAATGATGAGTAATGGCCCGATTCGCGGACTCCATGGCACGAAGATGAGCGGCAATGTCAGAAGTTACGACGAAACTTGCGAACTGACCCGCTAAGAGATAGAGGGTCGTCAGCGAAATTACGAGCAGGAGGATGACCGGAATAACTCCGATAAAAACGTAGGTGACGATCAGGCGATTGCGCAGCCGCCATAGCAGGTTGGTGCGCAGATAGCGAAAGGCAACAACGGCAAACAGAATAACTGCCACGCTGCTGAGAAAAGTGATCCAGCCTTCGAGCATTTCCGGCGTCGTGTGGCTAAACCGCTTGCTGAACTCTTTCACGGCGAAAAGAAGAACGTCGACCGCAAGCACATACAGCCCAACCCATGCAGTACGAGTCTGCGGCCACACTTCGGCATTGCGCAGCATGGCTTCGAATTCGAGCGGAATCAGCCTCATGCCAGTGTGACAACCTTATATTTCAGGATAGATATCGAAGAAAGCCGCAAGACTTGTTCGCAGCTGCTTTTCTATTTCGTCTTTACTGCCTTCGAGCGTGTGCATGGTGACACGCGCTTCGTGTCCGTTCTTCAATTTGATCGGGGCAGCGCCGACTTCGGTAATCTCTTCGGAGGGGAGAAGACGTAATCCGTAGACCAAGGTTAAATTTGCCATCGGACGATTGTAAGCCAGAACATTGGGGTCATCTGCGGGCCCATCGGATAGGCGGGACCCTCACGCCGTTCGAAGTCGACTGGAACTCCATCTGCCTTCGAGTTCTTGACTCACCTTGCTTAAAGGCCAGGTGCTCAATGTGCTTAAGGGCTAGCTAGCCGGGAGGCCACTGCAGCGATCTGCCGCCGATGAGGTGAACGTGCAGGTGAAAGACAGACTGCCCGGCGCGGGGCCCAACGTTCAATACCGTGCGATAGCCATCTTCGATGGACCGCTGGCGCGCAATGGTGGCGGCTGCCAGGTGGCAGCGCCCAACCAATTCAGCGTCCTCTTCTGTAGCTTCTTTCAATCCGGATATATGTTTCTTTGGAATGACCAATACATGGGTCGGGCCTTGCGGGTTCAGGTCTTCAAAGGCGAACGTGTACTTATCGTCATAAACTTTTTTGGATGGGACTTCGCCACTAATAATGCGACAGAACAAGCAATCCGCCATTTTTTTACTCCCTCTTGCCTGGATTGCGATCTCCGGCAAATTTGACGAGGATACGAGCGGTTATCAATTTCGCACAAAACACCAGCTATGCGCTAACGGCTTCGTAAATAATTGGTAAGCAGCTTTTGGAAGCGGATAAAACTCTGGGTGCATCGGTTAGTTGAGGCGAACCAAAAACACGGCTCCCTCTTCGACCTGAGTCTCGTGAGCTACCGACGTCGCCTGTTTGCGGTCATCTTGTTGCACGCGAACCCGCACCCACCAGGTACCGACAGGGCTCAAAAATTTGATCACTTTTGCGGACTGATATTTCGCCTTTAGCTGGTCGACTAATTTACTAGCCGTCTTTTCCTGCTTGAACGCACCGATCTGTACCGCCCAGCGCCCTCCGGAATCGAGCGGCGTCGGAGAACTCAGGACTTGGAGGTGAATCTTTGCCGTGCCCGGGCCGTAAACGTCGACCGCCTGCGCTGCCGCGAGCGATAGGTCCAAAATGCGTCCGGTAATGAATGGGCCACGGTCGGTGATACGCACGACGGCGGAACGATTCGTCTTGAGGTTGGTGACCTGGACCATGGCACCGAGCGGAAGCGTGAGATGGGCGGCGGTCATGGCGTTCATGTTGTAGAGTTCGCCATTCGATCCGCGGCGGTTGTGATAGGGGGCGCCATACCAACTCGCCATTCCGGTTTCTTCATAGAGGGGCTTGGCTTGGGTGCCGGCTTCGACTTTTTGCGGTTCTTGCGCAACCGGGGGAGGAGGGGCGGCAACTCGAGCAGGGGCGCTCTGCGCTATTGCTGGAGGTGGCGGGCTTTCCATCGGCGCGATGTTGCGATGGCATCCGCTGAGCGAAATTAGGGTGAAAAGTGAGAGAAGAAGTGAAGCAACACGTGATGCCCCCCGAAGGGTTGAGGGGCGGTGGGGGGGCGGGGGCGGTAAATTTTTATTTTGCTTCCGCGTACTCAACTCCGGTGCACTAAACTGCCGCATACTCAAGAGGTCTTGCGATGCGATTCCAGGAATTCGGCAAACTCCGAAAGTTTTCCGGCAGCGGTTCGCAGCGCCTTCGACGAGTGCGAGCGGACGGCGGGGACGACCTCGTCGTTCAGATAGCTCACGAGTTCGGCTGTTTCCTTCTCTAAGGTTCCGGCGATGTTCGATACGGAGCGATTGAAACGTGTGGAAGCTTCTTCCGCCTTGCGGTTGAATTCGGTCATAACCATCCTGATGGATCGGGTAAATATTCACGCCTGATTGTGGCAACGCGTCCACTTATTATCGTAGGAGCTTCTTAAAGGGTCAAACGCAGCCGGACGCCGACAGTTTCGAATGAAAGTTTTGACTGCTCAGGCGTGTTGTGGGCCCTGCATGGAACTCGGGCACGATACAATCACGCCATCATGTCGGCAGTGGCATTGGCAGCGCGCTTTCGTTTCTTGCAACCCCTATTTTCGCGACTTCTACCAAATTGGAAATCAGCGTTCATTCTAGGGCTGTCTCTAATTTCGTTGCCGGCGTGCACTATCTACCCTGACAAGCCGGCCCGTGCCTTCGAAGAGGCTACGGGCGGCGAAGGGTTGGAGAAACTTTTCTGGAAGAACGTGCAAGCGGCGAATTGGGTCGCGGTAGATCGTTCGCTCGCCTCGAACTATGCGGGCGTATCTACTGTGGGAAGGCTTGACCGTGCAGCCGCGCTTGAGCAATACAAGACGCTGCAGCTGAAAGATTTTTCCGTTGGCGACCTGCAGACCGAACTGAACGGTCCTACCATCGTCGTGACTTATATGATCACGCTTAATGGCACGCGATCTTCATCATCAACGGGCGGGGCTGCCCAAGCGTTGCCATCTTCTCCGCAACGCATGATGACCGTCTGGCAGCAGCAAAAGAAGGGGTGGATTGTTATTGCCCACAGCAGCAGCGCTCCATAATGGCGAAGAGAATGGCGAAGCGAACGGCGACGCGAATCGTGGGGCGAATGGTGGCGCGCGCTCCAGCGAGGAATCGGCCTACCGCCAAGCTCCGAACTCCGGTTAACGATCGAAGTATTGCAGAATTTCGGCGCACGGTGTTGCGCTGGTACGAAACGCACAAGCGCGATCTGCCGTGGCGGAGAACTGCCGACCCCTACCGAATCTGGGTGAGCGAAATCATGCTGCAACAGACAAGGGTTGCGGCGGTGTTGCCGCATTACAAGGATTTTCTGGAACGCTTCCCAACGGTTGAGGCGCTCGCTTCGGCAACAGAAGGTGACGTGCTCTCGGCGTGGTCAGGGCTCGGATACTATCGCCGCGCTCGTATGCTGCATCGGGGCGCGATTGAAGTTACGCAAAATCGCGGTGGTCGAGTGCCCGGGAATTACGTTGGCTTGCTTGACCTGCCCGGAATCGGACGATATACGGCGGCTGCGATCGCAAGCATCGCATTCTCTGAAGCAGTGGCGGTAGTCGATGGCAATGTTGAGCGCGTAGCCGGCAGAGTATCCGGGTGCGAAATGAGCGCGAAAGAGACTTTACAATGGGCGCAAAAACACCTAGCAGTAGCGCAGCCCGGCAACTTCAATCAGGCGATGATGGAGCTGGGCGCGACGGTCTGCACTCCACGTTCACCGAATTGCTCCGGATGCCCGGTGCGGAAATGGTGCGCCACACGAGGCGAGCCCCCGCGGCGAGGCGGGCGCTTGCGGAAGCAAAAGAAGGAGCTTTGGTGTTTGCTGGAAGAGCGCGAATGCGCGGGCGATGTCCTTGGCAATGTTCCTGGCGATGTTCTGCTTGGCGGGGATGGGACGAGAATGCGAGAGGTTCGACTGGTGCAGCGGGCCAGCACGCAATCGCTGATGCCGGGAATGTGGGAGTTTCCGTTATCATCGCAGGCGCCGCCGTTGCCTTATGCAGCGTGGCGAACATTTCGACACTGCATCACGGTCACGGATTACACTGTGCACGTGCTGCGAGGGCACGTGCTGCAAGACTCTGATGGGACCGGCAAGCAGAAGACGTTCGATGAATTACAGGGCTCGTGGGTGGCGAGTGACAGTATCCCGCTTATGCCTCTCACTGGACTGACGCGAAAAATCCTGAGGGCAGGCGGCATCATCTAAGGAAATGAGGCATTTCGGCTATGAAGTGGCTCGACCGAATTTTTGGAGGCGCGAAAAACATGGCGGCATTGTCCGCAGGAACGAAAGCACCAGATTTTTCATTGCCCGCTCTCGATAACACTAGATTTTCTTTACGGGACGCGCTCCAAAACGGGCCCGTGCTGGCAGCCTTTTTTAAAGTGTCTTGTCCGGTATGCCAATATGCATTCCCCTATCTGGAACGCATGTACAAAGCTCATGGGGCAGGCCGGACCACTATGGTCGGCATTTCGCAAAACAACCAGAAAGAGACGGCCGCTTTTCTTCAGGAATTCGGGGTCACGTTCAAGACCTTAGTGGATGATCCGAATGGATACGCCGCGTCGAATGCTTACGGCCTGACCAACGTGCCGTCGCTGTTTTTAATTGGGCAGGATGGCGAGATCGAAGTGAGCAGCGTCGGTTGGGTGAAAAAAGATATCGAAGACATCAACCGCAGACTTTCTGAAGGCCAGCGGACATCTTCTGCGCCGCTCTTTAAGGCAGGAGAAGAGGTGCGCGACTTCCGGGCTGGTTGAGGGTCGAGAAACTGAGCCCGCGGTCGCGGGACACCTTAGACAGCATGGGATGAGCGTCGACGAGTAATAGCCCCGACGCGTAAGATCGTCGACGAGTGACCTGATCGATAGTTTCCGTTTACAATTTCCACCGTTCAAAAACTCTCAGTTCGAGGCTCGCGCTTGCTTATTCTCAGAATCGCCTTGCTCGGCGCATTTTCGATTTGCGTGGCTGGTTCGCAATCGCTGCTGGCGGCAAACAATCCGCCCCGCGCACAATCGAAGGCGCACTCCCACCTACCTCCTGCCGCGATTGCGGCCATGCAAAGTATTCGACCTGCCAACATTGAAACGCAGGTGCGCTTTCTATCACACGACCTGCTCGAGGGCCGAGGCACGGGCCAGCGCGGCGGAGACATTGCGGCCGAATATATAGCCGCGCAGTTTGCGCTTTATGGATTAAACCCTGCGGGAGACAAGGGGTCATATTTGCAGAAGGTGCCCATGGTCGGAATCACGCCTGGGCCGGAAACGCGCTTCTCGTTGGTTCCTGCACACGGGTCTGCGATCGACCTCAAGCCGCTCGACGAATACGTCGCCTACGATCAAACGCAGCAGCCTGAATCGGTCGTGGACGCTGACATTGTCTACGTTGGCTATGGCATCGAGGCCCCCGAGTATCACTGGGACGACTATAAGGGCGTTGACGTCAAAGGCAAAGTGTTGCTGATGCTAGTGAACGAGCCGCCATCGGATGATCCGAAGTTTTTTACCGGCAAGGCTCTCACTTACTACGGACGCTGGATGTATAAGTACGAAGAAGCGGCGCGCAAAGGGGCTGTGGGAGCGATTCTTATTCATAAGACGGAGATGGCAAGTTATCCGTGGGAGGTGGTGCGCAACTCAAATTCCGGAGAGAAATCGTTTCTCAAACTCGACGGTTCTCCCCGGATTAAAAGTGCGGCGTGGATTCAGCTCGAGGTCGCGCGAAAGCTGGTGGCGAATTCCGGCCTCGACCTGGAGAAGTTAATGGCCGACGCCAACACGCGCGAGTTCAGGCCAGTCCCTTTGAGCGCACGCCTGTCTGCGCGTATGAAGAGCAAGATTCGTTCTTTCGAATCGAATAATGTACTTGGAGTGCTTCCAGGCGGAGACCGGGTTCTGAAGGACGAGGGCATAATGTACACCGCGCATTATGATCACCTAGGCATTCGACCTGATATGCCGGGCGACAACATCTATAACGGGGCGATGGACAATGCGACAGGGTGCGGAATCCTGCTGGAGATTGCACGCGTTTTCGCCGCCTCTACGCAGAGGCCGAGGCGGTCTATTTATTTCGCCTCCGTCACAGCCGAAGAGCAAGGGTTACTAGGCTCTGAATATCTTGGCAAACATCCACCGATCGCTGCCGGTAAAATGTTGCTTGACCTGAATTACGACTACATTCCGCCGCTCGGGGCGCCCGAAGAGGTAGAAGTTTCAGGGTCGGAGCGGACGACGTTCTATCCGGTGGTAGAAGCGACGGCGAAGGATTTTCGGTTCACGATCCGCCCGGACGCGCGTCCCGAAGCCGGACACTACTATCGCTCCGATCACTTCAGCCTGGCGCGCGTCGGCATTCCCGCCTTTTCGATTAATGAAGGCATGAAATTTAAGGGTCACGACGAAGCCTGGGGACGCGATCAGGATGCCGACTACACGGCGCACCGCTATCATCAGCCAAGCGACGAATATCATCCTGGAATGGATTACACCTCGGACGCAGCGATGGCCAGATTCGGCTTTGCCCTGGGTTGGGAGGCTTCGAGCCAGACGGAGCGGATCGAGTGGAAAAAGGGCGACGAATTTGAGAAGGCCAGACTTGATAGCAAGTAGACGAGCTCACAGGTCGCGAGCAAGTAGCCGAATCTAGGGTCGCGAGCAGGTCTATCTGTATCAAATTCCCCTTAAGATGGCTGGGCTTTGTGGCTTCCGGCGGGTCACCCCAGAGCTGCACTGGCTTTTAGTTGCGGAAGCAACTTGCAGACACGACGGTAACTTTCGACCCTCGAATCTTGCATGCTAGTCTGCTATTTCGTAAGTAAATTCAGCTCGTTACCCCAGCAGCCCAAGGACAATGCCCAAGCTCCCGATTTTCCGGTTGCGTAGTTCAGAACCACCGCCTAGCCGTCCCGACCTTAAATTTTTCGGGCCGTCCTTGTCTTTTTCGAATCTGCAGTTGGGTGTCGACAATCTACGCTACGACGTTTTTCTTAGCGCCAGAGTCGCGGCCGATCTAAGTTTTCATCTCGCCCGTTATATAGCCAAGTTCGGAGAGGTCGAATCGCTTTTCGAGGCGGATGCGGTCTTTGCCCCACACTCCAGGTACGATCTTGCGCCAGCGAGCGCGGCCAAGCTCAAGTCAGGTCCGGCCGACCTCAAAGGGCTGCTGGTATCGATTCATCTTGCCATCCTGAACCGAGCGAAGGCCGAAGGAAATCCGTCAATCGACCTGCTGGGCCGGCTAGCGGTCTTGAAATTTATTCGCGCCGAACTTCAGGCACAATTCGCCCGCACCCTTGAACAATGCCGCCGAAAGATGAAGTCCATGGAGGGCATGCAGGCAAGACTGGTGCAGCGCCAGGAAATTGTTTCGTCTTTTCAGGTACGGAAGAAGATCATTCTGCGCCGGGCCGGGCAAGAGATGTTTCGCCTGCTGCGAGAGATCGAAAAAGAGACTTTGGGCCGCACGCGCCGCTCATTGCTTGGAGAGTTGCCGGCTGAAGTCTATCGATTGTTTCTCAACCCGCTGATTCTGACAGAAGACGGGCGCGACGACTATCTTTGCGCCGAACACTATTACATGTTCGGCAACTTCGACAAGGATGCCGACCGATTCCCTAATCTGCGGCAGTTTGCGCTTAATTTTTTGCGCGAGCTCGGCTACGGCGAAGGCATTGAGGATGAGCATCTGGAACAGGCTCTAAATGTTCCGGAGAACGCCAATGTTCTTGTCGGCACGGCGAGTGGCGAAGATCTGACGCCTGAAGATCGCAGCCGCAAAGATCGCCTCGATATCTGGACGCGAATTCTGCAACGCGAAGGCGTGATTGCCCACGTGATCGCGTCGTATGAGGCAGTGCCGTTGTTGAGGGAATATGCTCCCAAGGTAAATCCGCAGCAAATCAAGAATGCTTTGATGTACCGCGAAGAGGCGGAGCGGGTCGAGAAAATGGTGGCAGAGAGCAGGCTGAGTTCGGATCTGCTGTTCGCGGCGATCGGGCGCGTCGCCTCGTGCCGGGGTTCCGAACGCAGCCGCTTCGCAGCCCGGCTTTTGCTCGACCTGTTCTGCTATCACCGTGATTTGCGGGGACTCGAAACGGTCAGCGCGGGCTTTGACAGCATCAACCTGGTTACGGAGCCGAAGGTGCGAGAGCTTTCGGCGCTGAACGGCATGCTCTACGAATTTCTTCCGCCGGAAGACCAGAAGCCAGCCGAAGACAGGGTTGTACATCACGTGATCCTGAAGGCCGACGTTCGAGATTCGTCCAAGCTTACGAAATCGCTGATGGAAAAGGGCATGAACGCCGCCTCGTATTTCAGTCTTAATTTTTATGATCCGGTCAATAAGCTGCTGGCGAAGTACGGCGCCACCAAGGTTTTTCTGGAAGGCGATGCGATCATTATCGCCCTGCTGGAACGTGAAGGCGAGGCCATGCTAAGCGTTGGGCGCACCTGCGTACTGGCATGGGAGGTCGTTAACCTGCTGCGTGAGTATAACGACTTGTTGCAGCGCTCGGGGCTCCCTGCGCTAGAAGTCGGGCTGGGCATCGCTTATCAGGATTCCGCTCCACTTTATTTGATGGATGGGGAACACCGCATCATGATTTCGGATGCCATCAATGATAGCGACCGGCTCTCTTCCTGCAACAAACAGGTTCGTAAAAAAGTTGCGCCCGACGCGGGAGTTTTTCAGGTCTATTCGGTGGTGGTGGGAGGAAGCGGTTCAGCCGATGCAAGCGCAGAAGGTTCAACGGAAGAGATGCGGCTGAATTACAACGTCGGCGGAATCTGTTTAAGCGAACCCGCGTTCCTGAAATTGCAGCGGGAGATTTCACTGGTGCCCTGGGAGGGCAACAAGACCGAAAGTGGATTCAATGGTCGATGGGTCGATGAGGAGCGTGAATTTTTTGTGGGGACGGTTCCGATCGCAAGTGGAATTTTTCGCAAGATCGTGATCCGGAAAAACCGAATGGCTCAGGTCGATGTGCGTGACTTGTCGCTTCTGCGTTGGACGGATCGCTACTATTACGAAGTTTGCGCGAACCCCGCGGTTTACTCCGCTCTTCCCGGAGAAAAATCGGCGGCGGCATCGAAATAAACTCAATCCGCTACTCTTTTATCGCACTCGTATCGCGCTAGACGCACTGCGCTAGAAATTGCGCCTCACGCGGAACGGGATTCTTACGAGGGCTTCCAGGGCAACCGGCTTTCCGGCTCGCTCGGCGGGGGCAAATTTGCAGCGAGACAGCGCTTTAGAGGCGAAGGCATCTAGACGATCGTCTGGACTGTTCAGAACGCGTACGCTCGCGACCTTTCCGTCCGCCCCAATTACAGCGTAGAGGGTAACCATGCCCTGCACGTTCGAGCGAATCAGTTCCAGTGGGTATCCGGGATCTGATTTCTCGGTAGCGACGGGCGCCAGAAGTTCTCCCGCTTTTCCTCCCGACCCTACTTCGGCGAAGCGAATTTCCCAACTGCCGGTGGAGGAATTGAGATTCGGCATGTTCATCGTCATCGCATAGGGACGTTTTCCCCCAAAAACTTTTCTGTCTTCGTCGGTAATCTTGTCGTCGGACACTTCTAAAACGGAGCGAGGCCCTTTTGTCGCGGCGCCTTTCGAAGCGCTAGCTAGTTCGCGGCCTTCTTTACCGGCGGAACCGGCAGGGCCGCCGACGTGCAATTCGGATGTTAGCGACTTCGAGGTTCCCTTAATCCCGCCTGGCGTACTCTGATTTGGAGTGCTCTCATTCATTCCGGTGAACTGAGGCGTTCCCGAAGCCCCCAGGCGACCCTGAGGATTCGCCTCAAAAATTCCCCGGCGATTGCCTCGAGGAACGGCAACGGGCCCCGAGGCGGCGATGGGATGGATGCCAAGCGCGACCAACCTTCCCCCTGAGTGCGCGTTTCCTGATGTCGAGATGGACGGCGGCGGGGCAACCGGTTGCACGCTGGCACCGGGGATGCCGGTTCCGCGCCCGGCACCGTGTTGCTGAACGTGCTGCCGATCGAGCGCGAGTTGTGGAGCGGGCGCAACGACGGTACTCGAACCGATGTCGAAAAGCGCCGTTCGACCTTTAGCTGGCGCGGCCAGTTCAGGAGGCGGAGCTATCACGGCGGTGCCGGGTCCGATCATGCCTCGAGAGCTTTTCAAAGCAACTTCGGGCGGCGGGACAATCACGTCAGTCTTCATCTTCAACCCTATGTTCATCGCTGCATTCACTATCCGATCGCGGACCGTTTGCACATCGGGGGCGGGAGCAATCACCTGCGCATCGGGGGCAATTATGCGCGAGGGGTTACGGAGGGTTGCATCGAGCGGAACGGCAGGAAGAATGGTCCCGCTCGCGACTATATTCGGAATGCGTACATCTTTATCAAGTGCGACGTTCGGTGGAACGACAACCGTTTGCGAACGGCTGCTGGCCTCACGGGGCACAGACAAGATCGGCTGCTTCGCGTAGACGGGATCTCCGAGCTGCGATTTGGCCGGCTGCGTCGTTCCGGTATCGAGCGGCGGCAAATATTCCTGTGGCGTATAGGTAATCACCGAAGGCCGATCAAAATGCGCATCCTCGAGAATTTTTTGCTGGCGCACCCCTGAGACGGATGCGATGTAAATCAAAATCAGAGCAGCGGAGTGCAATCCAATTGACTCCAGGAAACGCACCCAGGGCATGGGCCTTTCGACGAAAACATCGTGCCAAAGATTGCCGGCAACATCGTCCCTCTCATCGCCGCCGTAAACGGGGCCGAAGGACGCAGCAGCAGAATCATACGATTCGTTTCTTGGGTTCTGATTCAAGTCGCTTTTCATTCGTTGTGGTGATAGTTTGCGGTGATGCGGTGACAGTTGTCGTGATCGGACGGGTAATGCAACTTAAAGGTAGCTACCGCAAAGGCTTATCGGGAAGGCAGTTCCCGGGGTTGGTTGCAGCACGCCTTACACAACCTTAAAAATGCTACGTTATCCGCAATTATAACTGAACTCCTAGCTGCCTTTTTCAAACCGACCGAATCGGCGATCATAACGCCGTCATAGCGACCTAGACTCAGCGCTTTTTCTTCGCCGCGTCTTCTTGGGACTCTGCCAGCTTGCGTCTTGACCGGTCCCGCTTTGATCGTCTCCCACCTCGTCGTTGAACTACACGCTGAAGTACGCGTTGAAGTAAACGCTATGGCCGGATAGAGGGTGCTCCAGCGTAAATCCGTCCGTAGCTCGGAACTACATGCGGCATTCCCCCTGTGCAGCGGGAACGGGTCTAAAGCCGCGCATCGGTCGGAATGGGCCGCCTGAGACCCCTTCCATGCCTCATTAGGGGATCACCCCTAGGAGCTTTAAGGCAAGTGCCCTATTGTTGCAGGCTCGCTATTTCGAGATAAGTGATTCGGGCCACTTATTCGCGCTCAACACGAAGCGCTTATCAGACCATCGATTCGATCAGGCAGCAGGCAAGATAACCAATTTCGGAGGAAGACGTGCGCCATAACCGATCAGCTAACGAGCTCGCGGCTAGAGAGCCGCTGTCGTATTCACATATCTTGCAAAAGCTTGGTTGCATCATTCTTCTGTCAGTTCTCGCGGTGCTAACAGCGTGTGGCGGCATAAGCAATGCCGGCAACAGCACCCCTACGGCTCCCACTTCTGCCCCTACTCCACCCAGTGGGCCTTCGACACCGCCGGTGCCCATCACCTGGTCTCCGTCGACCAGTCCCCTGCCCGCTCCTCCGGCACAAGATCCACCCCCTACGGCTTCCAATGATTTCCCTTTAACTGTTTCCAGTCCTATTGAGAACGCGACGACGACGTCACCGGTTCATGTTGTCGCCTCCTCCACTCCAACGAATCCAATTTTTTTCATGCGAGTGTATGTCGATCAGCTGGCGGTTTATTTCACCTTTACAAATTCAATTGACACTCAGATCTTCGTAGCGCCGGGGCAACACACTCTCGAAGTGATGGCAGAAGACAATAAGGGATACATCTCGGCCACAATTTTAAACATCACCGTCAGCTCGCAATCGCAGACCACTATCAGCTCAATTCAGGCGATGCCGGGATGGCAGTCTTGCTCCGCCACTTTCCCTGCAGGTTCGGGACGCGACGGGCAGATTTGCGCAGCGGGTCTCGGTACCGCCGTTTCTACAATGACCGAAAATCAAACATCTCCAGCCATGGATGGCAAGTCCGCCCACTTCACCATGGGAGGGCCGACGCCTTACTCCAACATGCTTTACTTTAATGCGATTGCTGGCGGCAACAACGTAAGTCATTTCATCTACGATTTGTATTTTTATATCGACAATCCCGATCTTACTCAGGCTTTGGAGTTCGATATCAACCAAACTTTCGGAGGGAACCGCTGGGTCTGGGGTTCGGAATGTAACTTCAAAGGCTCTGGCAAGTGGGATATCTGGGATGACGTGAATGGCTGGAAACCAACCTCGATCGACTGCAATCCGTTCCCTGCAAACACCTGGATTCACCTGGTCTGGAATGTCGAAAGAGTCGGTAACCAGGTGCATTACATCAGTCTGACCGTAGGAGACCAGACCTACAATGTTGATACCTATTATCCGAATCAGTCAAATTGGACTCTGGAAGAGATTGATGTCGCATTCCAGATGGACGGGAATTATGCTCAGCAACCTTACAACGTCTGGTTAGATCAGGTGCAGTTAACCGTGTTTTAGTTTTCAACTTGAATTTTCGAACGTGTCGCTTACTATACTCGCCGAGCCGCAATGGTTTGAAGAAGGTATCGACACCGCCTTTCAAGTGGATGGCAATTACAAGCAACAACCCTACGGTATTCGGTCGGATGAGGTAAAACTTAGCGCCTACTAGCCTTGGGGCTCAGGTTTGAGACTTGCCCTGGCAGGTCAACTAGTTCCCACGTATTCACCGAATCCGTCTCTGTGCTCTTTGGTTACCGTCATCTGCCTGCCGAGAGGTCAAAATCCGTGAAAGGAAGAGAGAGGAGCATTATACTTAGGGCCGAGGATGCCATGCTCGGATCGCGTTTTCACAGTTCTCGGCGGCACACTCATCTGCCTTGGCTTCTTCTGCTGACGCTTGCGACGGCGGCGCTGGCGCAAGCGCCGCCAAAGTCAGGTGAAGGCTACTCGGGGATGTATGCTTTTCTGCGCGAAGGCGAGTTCGTACAGATCACAATAGAAGCCAAAGGACAGGTGAGCGGGTTCGTTTCACGATTTGGCGACTCCGACAGCGATCGAGGGACATTTCTCGATCACTTCTTTAAGTCGGGACGACTCGACGATAATCAATTGTCCTTCACGACTGAGACAGTTCATGGCTGCTCGTTTGAGTTCCGGGGGTCGTTCGTGCGCGGCCCCGGCAAAAATCGCGGCGACGAAGGCTATTACCTTCTAAAGGGAAGGTTGACTGAGAACACGAGCGATGAAGCGAAGAAGACGTCGTCGCAGTCGCGCGAGGTTGAACTGAGAGCCTTTCCGCAAGATTTGACGCGGTAAGGGCCTTGACTTCTGGCGGTAATGGCCGCAGAATATCGCCAATTCAGGCCATTTAGATATTTTCCTTGGAGCAAGATCGAAATTTCCAAGTTATGACGCCGAGCCAGCCGTCCCAGTCCCCTCAAAAACAGACCGTTCCTCCCGCGTGCAAACACCCACGGGTCGAAATCGTAACGCGTGATGAAGAGTCCGAATACGTGGAGTGCAAGGAATGCGGAGAGGTCTTCGAAGCCCGTGAACTGAAAGACATGGCGATCGAGGAACAAAGAACGCAGGAAGAGGAAAAAGAGTAGAAGCAGTTTCCCGTCCCCGCGCCGAGCGCCGGACTTCCACTAGCGAAGCGCGCAACCCAGCGTAATTTTCGACGAAATCCCAAGGCCGTTGCGTTCCCGACAAATCTTTCCGTCATCATTCCCGTCAGATCGTGATCACGAGATTTTCGGCAGCATCCACCCGAAATTTTTTACCCGGCGGAATTACGGTGGTGGCGCTGTACTCGGTAATGACCGCAGGGCCGGTATAGGACTGGCTCCCTGCCAGGTCGGAGCGGTCGAAGACATGCGTCTTGATTGTCTTACCCCCGAATACAACGGCAGTATATTCAATGCCGCCTGCTTTTCGAACGTGATCGTTGCCTGATCCTCCACTACTAGAGCTTTTACTGCGCTCAGCGGCCGGCGTTCGAGGCGTTGTTCGCAGCCGCGCCCGCACCCGCAGCGTTACGAGCTCGATCGCCCGATCGGGGTGATGGTATCCATATCGCCGTTGATGCTCTTTGTGAAATGCCGCAGCAACATCTTTGCCAGCTTGAATATTGAGTTCGAACCCTTGCCCTTGATAACGCAGGTCGAAACTTCGTTCAAACTTCGGAGTTTTCTGCCACTGCTCTGCGCGAAATTGTTTTTTTGCTTGTTCTTCGAGCTTGGCGAATTGGTGATCGACCCGAGCCTTTCCTCCCCGGGCGGAGAGCGGCACGAGCAGGGTTCGCGAGTAGTCTCTGACTACGTCGCTCACGAGAATGCCGAAGGCAGAGAGCGCTCCGGGCCGGGCAGGAATGATGACGGTTGGAATTGACATCGCCTCGGCAAGTTCACAGGCATGAAGGCCGCCTGCTCCTCCAAAGGCCGCGAGCGTAAATTCACGCGGATCATAACCACGCTCAATCGACACGAGGCGCAATGCCCGCTCCATATTCGCGTTCACGACTTTCACCACGCCTTCGGCAAATTGGAGGAGCGTGAGTTTTGCGTTTGTTTTCTTGAGCCACTCTGAAGTGATTGCGCGCGTCCGCTCGAGATCGAGCCTGAAATCGCCGCCGAGAAAGCGATTTGGAAGCAACCGCCCAATAAGCAGATTTGCGTCAGTGACAGTCGGTTCCGTGCCACGACCGTAGCATATCGGGCCTGGGTCGGAGCCTGCAGAGTCGGGGCCGACGCGCAAGGCGCCGCCAGCATCGAAGCGCGCAAGCGAACCGCCTCCAGCGCCGACAGTGTGAATCTCGAGCATGGGTACACCGACGGGGAATCCGGCAACTTCGGTTTGACCACCCGTTCGAATCTCGTTTTGCACCGCTGCGACATCGGTCGAAGTTCCTCCCATATCGAAGCTAATAATTTTCTTGAAGCCGCTTCGAGCGGACGTCGCGGTGGCGCCGACTAATCCTCCTGCCGGGCCCGAGAGGACGGTTCGCACGGGCTCGCGCGCAGCAGACTGCAGGGCCGTGATGCCTCCGCTCGACTGCATAACAAAAATTCTCGGCTTCATTACTTTTATTTTTATTTTTATTTTGTGATTGCGGCGTGGCCGTTCAGAAAACTGGTGTGCTCGTGCCGCCAGCTTCTGCAAATATTTCTGCATCAACGGTTGCAGGTACGCATTTACAACTACCGTGCTGGTGCGTTCGTATTCACGAAACTCCGGCAAGATGCGGTGTGAAACGGAAAGCGGTTTATGCAAATCGCGGAGAGCGTTGGCGACGGCCAATTCGTTCCGCGGATTGGCGAAGGAGAATAGAAGCGATAGGGCAATGGCATCCGCGCCAGAATTCGCTATCAGTTCTTTTAGTTTCAGCAGGTCCGCTTGCGAAGGCGATTGCAAGATCCGGCCTTCGAAATCAGTCGTTTCCTTCACCCCAAACCGCATTTCGCCACTAACCAGCGGTTGGACGCGATCAAAAAAGAAGTCATAAAGTTTAGGACGCGCCTGCCGCCCAATCTCTATCGCGTCTTCAAAGCCTGAGGTGGTCACCAGCGCAACGCGCGCTCCTTGCCGCTGCAACAGTGCATTGGTTCCAACGGTGGTGCCGTGCAGCAAGCTAAGGATCGGTTGGGCAAAGGTTTTAGAAGAATTGCCATACGCACCGATGATTATTTTGAGGGCCCCACTGATCGCGCGCGAAGGATCATCCGGGGTAGAAAAAACCTTCAGTGTCTTTAGAATTCCGCGCTCAACCCAAACGCAGTCCGTGAAGGTGCCGCCAGTGTCAATCGCAACTCGAAGCTCTGAGGGGCGCCGAGCTTTCCTTGTTTCGCGAAATACTCGATGGGATGAGGAAGCCATGGACTGGAAAGACTATCATCATCAAAATTGATAAATTATCGATGCGGTTAGCGATTTATTAGTTTATAGCCAGCAATAAAGCAGGGGTTATGTGCCGGAAGCGTAACCCTTTCCGGCTCGGGCTGCCGTATTCTGAAGTTGTGACGGGCAGAACGGTGAAGGCGTGGTTGGTCCCGGGCGGTATTTTGCTGGCGCTGGCGGCCGCGCTCGTCAACAGTTCGCTGTTCAACCAGATCGCTCCGTCGCTTTCTTTTTATTACGTGGCCGTCTTCGCCGCAGGGTTGCTTCTCGCCTGGCGCTTTAACTCAAGCCGCGTTTTGTTCTCGTTGTTCTCGCTCTTGCTTGCGCATCGAGCGGTCACTTTCTTTGCAACCAGTAACGCCTTGCCAGCTTCCGTCCGGTCCGGCCCGGGGCACACGGCGGTGGTACTTGCGGCTTTATTCGTGCCCTTGAACTTCATCGTATTTACGTTGATGCGCGAGCGCGGCTGCAACGTCGCCGGGTCTGCGCCTCGATTGGGCATTTTGTTTTTGGAGTCGGTCGTCTTTGCCATCGCGTGCCGGCCAGAAAACAGCTTGATTGGTCCAGCCGAGGCTGGGAGTCCGATCCCGCTGTGGGAGATTCTAAGTTTCGTCGCCGCGATTGGAATCTTTATTCAGAAGTACTTGAAGACACGCAAGCCGATCGAACCGGGCTTCGTCTGGACTTCCGCTGCAACATTCCTGTGGTTGCAATTTGGGCCGGTAGGCAAGCCTTCGGATGCGTATGTTGCAACGGCCGCTTTAATCCTTGGCGCATCTTTGATTGAGACGTCGTACGTGCTGGCTTATCACGATGAACTCACGGGCATCCGCGGAAGAAGGGCTTTCAATGAATCTTTGCTTTCGCTCGACCAACAATACGCGATTGGGATAGTCGACATTGATCACTTCAAGAAGTTCAACGACACATACGGACATGACGTCGGAGACCAGGTGCTTTGCATGGTCGCGTCCCGGCTCTCGAATGTCGGGGGCAACGGACAGGCATTTCGGAACGGAGGAGAGGAATTTGCCATCGTCTTCCCCAACACTTCGGCCAAGGACGCCTTTGAGCACCTTGATGCGCTGCGACGACTTATCGAAACTTCGAAGTTTCGCATGAGAGGCTCCGATCGAAGGGCACAAGAAACAATTGAGAAGGCAAGCGAGCGGCGTGGAGAGCGGGAGCGGCGACAATCGCGCCAGAAAAAAGCGCCGAACCCGGCCGCAACTCAGTTGGCGCTTGCTGATTCGCTATCGGTCACGGTCAGCATCGGCGTCGCCGAGCCAAGCACTCGATTGCGGCAGCCTGAGCAGGTCATTCAAGCTGCGGACCAGGCTCTTTACCGGGCAAAGGGGAATGGCAGAAACCGCGTGGAGATGGCCTCGACAGCGGTAATGCGTCCGGTTGCGACGAAACGAGCGAAAGCATCGCGCTCGGGAGATTGAAGAAAGGCTAGCCCCCGTTGCGCTCTGGCATTCGACCTCGATCGACAAATGGAGAAACTACCCTTCAGCGCATTTCCTAGCAACGCTCGTTCCTAAGACTGGCACCTCATTACCTTGGCGTTTATTACCGAAAGTGCATCTCAATAAGCCGGTTTTGCAGGGTTTTGCCAGCACTGCTGTGATCTGGTTTGCCCTCGGAGTCGCCGGTATAAACGAACGATATGCAGCTCTGCGCCAAAAAAACATTGCGATATCTTTTGATTCCGCTACTGGCATTCCCTATCGCAATGGCGGGGCAGAACATTCATCTGCGGAATCAAAGTTTTTCGAAATCGGCGGATTCATCGTCGGCCGAAGAATTCGAACAGACCGGCCAGGTGGAAGCGGATGGGGAGGATGGGAACTCGTCGTGTCGAGACGCGGGTTGCACCGCTTCACCATCCAGTGACAGAAGTGATTCCGCCATCGTGCGCATCGCCCTGAATTCCCAACCGCGTATAGGTCATCTTTTGGATTGCTCGCATTTTGTTCATAGCGTTTACGAGCGCGCCGGCCTTCCCTACCCCTACGCAAGTTCTTCGGATTTGTATCTCGGGATCAATAATTTCCGTCGCGTTTCTTCTCCCCATGCAGGCGACCTGGCAGTGTGGCGAGGCCATGTCGGAATTGTGGTTGACCCCGCCGAACGGTCGTTTTTGAGCATTCTTCGCGTCGGCCCTTCCATCGATTATTACGACTCCCGATACTGGAAGCGTCGTGGTAAACCGCATTTTTTTCAGTATGTAAAAGAACCACCCAGATTCAGATCGTCTGATACGGTTCATCGAGCAAGCCTGACACAAGCCGAAAGCGAAGACCTGGCCCCGGACGCGCCGGCTTCAGCCTCCGCAGCGGAACCCAGCGCGCAAAACTCGGCTGCTGATTTTGGCGCTTCAACCGGAATAGGGAGCGCTGTCGCCTTTTTTTCGTGGGATGCCAGGTTCCACTCTGCCCGACCGAACGGGAAAGAGATTCATGCCGCGCTGACTCAGGCGAGCACGCGTATCGAAACAAGCCTTCACGGTCGCGACTTGTTTTATTCCGGCCACCAAGTGATAGTCTTCGATAATTTCGAGATCACGCAGGTTCACCTCGCGAAAGCGAGCGGATGGGTCGATATCAAGTTCGATAAAGTGATGATTCTGGCGAAAGGCAGAGTTCAGCCGCCGGACAAAATTACCACTCAACGTTGGAGTCTTAGACGAGCCGGGAGAAAATCATGGGAGCTTATCCAGCCCACGCAAGCCATCTATCTACCCCAGCAAGCTGTGGAGCGGATCGTTTCGCACGAGCTTGCGCAACTTACGGAACTGAATTCGAACTCGCCGACCGACACTCACCAGAAGGCAGAGTTGGCGCGAGTATTAAATTTACTCTTCACGAAGTAGTTTTCGCACTTGGATCGCTCGGACCTCGCAGCACAAAACCATTTCATCAGCGCGGCAACAAAAAGCCCGGTTCAATCGAACCGGGCTCTTTTTTATAAGGTTATTGAAGGTTAAGCTGCTTTCCCGTTCGCCCACGGATCGAGAACGACCTTCGTGCAGTGGTCTTTCTTGTCGCGAAACGTCTTATACATCTCAGGCGCTTCGTCGAGCGATACGCGGTGGCTGATGACAAAACTGGGATCAATTTCGTTGTTCTGAATACGCTCAAGCAACGGCTGCATGTAATTCATCATATGAGTCTGACCAGTCTTCATGGTCAATCCTTTGTTCATAAATGCACCCATTGGAATCGTATCCGCGAACCCGGAATACACTCCAGGCACTGAAACTGTGCCGGCTTTGCGGCAGGCCTGAATACATTGCCGAAGCACAGTAGGCCGATCCGTTTCAATCATCAACATCTGCTTGGCGCGGTCCACGAAAGCGAGGAAGTTGTTACCGTGCGCCTCCATGCCGACCGCGTCCATGCAAGAGTCGGGACCGATGTTTGCCGTCATCTCTTTCAACGTCTGGACGACGTCGTCAACCTCTTCGTAGTTGATCGTTTCGGCCCCGCCCTCTTCTGCCATTTTCAGGCGGTAGTCAAAACGGTCGATCGCGATTACGCGCTCTGCCCCAAGCATGAAAGCGCTTCGGATCGCAAACTGGCCGACCGGTCCGCATCCCCAGATGGCGACGGTATCCCCAGGCTGAATGTCACAATTGACCGCGCCGAAATATCCGGTCGGAAAAATGTCAGACAGAAAAATAACTTTATCATCTGAAATTTCAGCCGGAATTTTCAACGGGCCCACGTCGGCAAACGGAACACGTGCATACTGCGCCTGGCCCCCAGCGTACCCGCCCAGCATGTGGGTATAGCCGAAGAGTCCCGACGGGGAGTAGCCCATGAGCTTTTCCGCGATCCAGTAATTAGGGTTTGAGTTCTCACAGCAAGACCACAGCTTGCGCTGACAAAAGAAACAGTTGCCGCAGGCAATGGTGAATGGCACGACGACCCGATCACCGACTTTAAGTTTTTCTTTGTTGATTCCGTTGCCGGTCTCGACGACCTCGCCCATGAACTCATGGCCCAGGATGTCGCCCTGTTCCATAGTCGGAATAAAACCGTCATATAAATGCAGGTCTGAGCCGCAAATACAGGTGCTCGTTATACGGACGATCGCGTCGCGTGGATTAAGGATTTGTGGGTCGGGAACGGTCTCGACCGACGTTTTGTTAGCGCCCATCCAACATAATGCTTTCATGCTGTCCTCCAGTTTTCGTTCAGGGTTTCGCTCATTCGAGATTCGCGACGCTTCGAGCTATCCGGGTCCAAGGCTTCGAACGCCTTGTCCATGGCTGAGCGCGGACCGTGCGACTGGCCTTCGGTTGTTGGAATTTCACCGGTTTCAATTAGAGCTTTGAAGCGCCGCAGATCCTGCTGCATGAGAAAGCTTGGATCCTTTCCAAGAAGTTTGGCAAAAGTTTGCGCCAGATCACTGGCCGGATGGTCGAAGCGGGTGACCGATGTGAGTTCGGTACCGCGATTCGCGGGTGAAGCGGCAAAACGAACCGACCCCTCCATGGTGATGGCCGAGTCGGGCGTGGAATGCCAGGAGATTGACTCGCCGACTTTTTCATCAAACACTTCAGCGTCCCATTGAATGGCAATTTCAAATGGCCCACGAGCCACCCAGCGGTATTGGCGTTCTCCAATCTTGGTCACCGATTGAAGGTGTTTCATGAAGGTTGGAAGATCTTCGAAGTTGCGATAACGGCTGTAAGCCTCTTCCGGAGTGCAGTTCAGCAATACGCTTCCGCGGGCGACTGATTCCGTCTGGGTTTCGCCGCTTCGTGAACCGTAATACGCAAGCGCGCCGCCAGCCGCGGCCAGGGTGAAACCGAAGGCTGACTTGCGGCTAAGACCAATTAAGGCGAGGGCGCCACCGGCGGCAATTGGAACCCACTTGCGAGCCGAGGGCGACCAATCATCTGGTATAAGGGCGTCCAAAAAATTGTGCATTGATTCCCAGTTGCCACCGCTGTTGTAACCGGAATCTTGGTCATCAGACCTGTTGGAGTCATTCATATCGTATTCATCAGGTTTATTCATCTCGGAATGATTCATTTTGTGTTCTCCAATACTTCAGTGCGTTTAGAGTTCGTTGTTGATGACGGCGGCCCGCTCGTTCAGTGCGGTCACCCAGGAGGGCGATACATCCGAAAAACTTTGGCGACCCGTTTTCGCTTGGGTGTTGCCATTTGCGCCAGGCAAAAGCTTATTGGCAAGACCGAGCACGTCTGCTGTGGCGCCGGGAAACATACCATGCAATTGAACCGCGAGCTTGGCAGGTAAAGACAGAACCAATTCAGCGTCCCCGCGCAGGCAGGCATTGACGATTCGCCGCGCCGCCCAGCTGGCGCTCATCGATAGAAGCGGAAGCGAATCGCTGATACTAAACCATGCGTATTCTGCTTCGTTGTTTCCTTTGAAGAGTGCATTGCGTGGGCTACCCGTGCGCATCAATCCGGGACACACGGTTGTCACGTAGACGTTGTCCTTCAAAAGTGCGGAGCGAAGGCCCTCTGAAAATCCGGTCAGGGCGAATTTCCCCACGCTATAAGGAAGGAGATGCGGGACGCTCAACTTTCCACCGATCGATGAGATGTTGACGATTCTTCCCTGCCGCCTTTTCTGCATTCTCGGCAGAATCGCCATCGTGGCGAAGTACGGACCCCAAAAGTGGGTGTTGATCGAATCGCGGTAGTCGTCGATGGTCATGGACTCCATCGGCCCGACACAGATTGTCCCAGCGTTGTTTACGAGCACATCGATAGGGCCGAGGTTCCTTTCGATTTTTTCTATTGCATTCGTAACTTCTTCCCGCATGGTGACGTCACACTCGACGGTAAAAACCTTGGATTCCGTTTTACGAAGTCTGGTTGCGGCGCGTTCCAAAGCGTCGGGATCGCGGCCTGAGATGGCGACGTTCGCGCCTCGCCGAACGAACTCTTCAGCGATGAGCAATCCCAAACCGCGGGATCCGCCGTTCACGAAAACAGCCTTGCCCTTTAAAGGGAAACGCTGGGCGCGAAAAATGGAAGCAGCG
>JANYKL010000013.1 GCA_025361625.1 Acidobacteriaceae bacterium | reverse complement strand
GTCTACGGCAACCAGAATTGGCACACGTCGTACCGTGGAGTTGCGCCAGAATATTTCGAAATTAAACGCTGGTCCGTAGACCAGGGCGCGGCCTTCTCGCAGGACGATGTAGATCGGGCGGCAGACGTGTGTGCCATTGGTAAGACGGTCCGCGATCAGCTTTTCGGCGTGGAAGCGCCCATCGGAAAAGTGATACGCGTCAACGGCCTTCCCTGCAAAGTCGTTGCAACTCTTCGTTCCAAGGGACTATCGCTATCAGGTCAAGATCAGGACGACACCATTATTTTGCCCTATACCGTCGCGCAGAAGAAACTCAAAGGGGTTTCTTGGCTGGACGATATTTTATGTTCGGCCGTTTCGCAGGATGCAGTGAAGATCGCGGGCCAGGAGGCGAGCGCCGTGCTTCGCGATCGCCATCACCTCCGCCCCGAAGAAGAGGACGACTTTAACATCCGCAATCCAGAAGACATCATTCAAGCGCAGCTCGAGGCAAGTAAGACACTAACCATCCTTCTGATTGCGATTGCTTCCGTCTCCCTGATTGTGGGTGGCATCGGGATTATGAACGTCATGCTAGTCTCGGTAACCGAGCGAACGCGGGAGATCGGGGTACGAGTTGCCGTGGGTGCAACCGAACACGCCATCCAGCTTCAATTCCTGGGCGAGTCGATCATGTTGAGTTTAGTGGGCGGCGCCGCCGGCGTACTTTTTGGCATTCTTGGTTCTTACATGGTCGGGAAAACCTTGGGCTGGCCGATTCAGATGTCGCTGGGGTCGATTTTAGTGGCGGCTCTTTTTTCGGTAGCCGTGGGAGTATTTTTTGGCTATTACCCGGCCCGCAAAGCCTCGTTGCTCGATCCGATTGAAGCTCTACGTTATGAGTAGTTCAGGTATTCATGAAAAAAAGTAAGTGGCTGATTGTGGCCGGGGTGCTGATCGTGGCCGGTGTAATCGTCGCGCTCCTTCTGAGACACGGAGCGCAAGCCCAGCACTTCACCGCCAAGGTGCAGCGCGGAGCAATCCACGATGTGGTTGAAGTAACCGGCACCATTAATTCCGTCGTCACCGTTCAGGTGGGCTCGCAAGTCTCGGGAACGATTGCCAAGTTGAATGCCGATTTTAATTCGCGCGTGCGAAAGGGCGAAATCGTCGCCCTCATAGATCCTGCGCTGTTCAAAGGCGCTCTGCTGCAGGCCAGCGCGGACCTGAAAAATGCGCAGGCAAATCTTGTCGCCGCCCGCGCGAATTTGGAAAAATCGAAAGCTGCTCTCGTCCAAACCAAAGCCGATTACGAACGGGCGGTAGGCTTGGCCCGCGAGGGTGTGATGAGCCAGCAACAACTCGACCTTGCGAAGTCGAATTACGATAGCGCCAATGCATCCGCCAGCGGGGCAGAAGCCAACATCGCCCAGGCGCAGGCCCAGATCAGCCAGAAGGAAGCGGCTGTCGCCGTTGCCCAAACAAATTTGGACTATACGGTAATTCGTTCTCCTATTGACGGAACAGTTGTGGCGCGCAACGTCGACGTTGGCCAGACCGTGGCCGCCTCTTTGCAAGCTCCAACCATCTTTACGATTGCGCAGGACCTCACCAAGATGTGGGTCTATGCCAAAACTGATGAGTCTGATGTCGATAATATCAAGGTGGGAAAGACCGTTACCTTCAAAGTGGACGCGCTTCCCAAGCAAACTTTCCAGGGAACTGTCAGTCAGGTTCGGATGAACCCCACGATGGTTCTGAGCGTCGTCACCTACGACACAATCATCGAATTCGCCAATCCGGAGTTGAAATTGTTTCCCGGGATGACCGCCTACGTGACTATTCCGGTGGCGACCGTTCCGAATGTAGTCAAGATTCCGAACACCGCCTTGCGTTATAAGCCGCCGATTGCCCCAGAAGAAGTTCTCTCGCTCTACAAACAGTACGGAATCGAGGGAACGGACGAGCAACGCGCTGCGACTAAGCCAACGTCAACGGAAGAGACGGCAGCTGCGAGTTCCGCGCAGAATCTGCCGCGAACTCCAAAGGCGGAGACTGCAGTGGTATGGAAACTCCATGCCGATAACTCCATGGAACCCGCCAAAATCTCGCTCGGCATTACCGATCACGCCTTCACCGAAGTGACCGGGGTCATCAAGGGAGATTTGAAAGAGGGCGATGACTTGATCATTCGATCCGTTTTGCCGAAGACTGATGCCCCCGGCACTCTCAAGCATTAGGCTGCGATTAAAGCCGAAAGGTTTCATGGAATCCGCACCGCTCCCTCACCAATCCGGTCCAGCGTTGGCCGCTTCGCAAGCGGAGATTGTCATTCGCGTTGAGGACGCGCACAAGTATTACGAACTGGGAGAGACTAGCGTGCATGCCTTGCGCGGCGTCACCCTTGAGATTAAACGCGGAGAATTTTTGGCGATCATGGGCGCGAGCGGTAGCGGCAAGTCGACCTTCATGAACATTCTTGGCTGCCTCGATCGCCTATCCACCGGAAAATACTTTCTCGAAGGAATCGATGTCTCGTCGCACGATAAGAAGGCCCTGGCCCTTATCCGCAACCAGAAGTTAGGATTTGTCTTTCAAGGGTTCAATCTTCTCTCTCGCACAACGGCGCTTGAAAATACTGAACTGCCAACCCTTTACACCAAGCTCGACAAGGCCGAGCGGCGAAAGCGCGCTTCGGATGCCTTGGCGATGGTAGGTCTTTCTCAGCGGGCGCACCATTTTCCATCACAAATGTCGGGAGGCCAGCAGCAGCGCGTCGCCATCGCTCGTGCTCTGGTGAATCATCCGTCCATTCTTCTCGCCGACGAACCCACCGGAAATCTGGACAGCCGCACATCAGTCGAGATCATGGAAATCTTTCAAGCCCTCAACGATCAGGGCCTCACCATGGTTTTGGTTACGCACGAGCCCGACATAGCTGAATATGCCAGGCGCATCCTCATCTTTCGCGACGGGAAGATTAAGAAAGACGACCTTGTGCTAAAACGGCCCAATGCAGCAGAGGTCTTGAAGACCCTGCCGAAGCTTGAGGATTAGACCCGCTTTAGCAGATGAACTTGGACGGCCCGTTTTACTTAGGTCGATCGCCGCCTGCACGAGGGGCAAAGATGTCACTTTCGTGCCATTGTTGCCCGTTTCTCCACAGGTTCCACCCGATTGACACTTGCGTTGTGGCTCATAACTTTCTGATACTCTAACCAGAGAGTTAACACCTGTGTATCGCTACAGCCGAGTGGATTTGCAGAGAATTTTGCGTCTCTCTCCTCGCCAGCTTCAAACCTGGGAGAAGGCGGGATTGGTGAGCGCGAGCGAAGACTACTCTTTTTTCGATCTGGTGCAGATCAAAAAAGTGCGCGACCTCTGCGCCCAGCGTGTTCGTCCCGCCGTCATTCGGCAATCACTTCAAGCAATGCAGAAGCAGGTTTCGGGCATGGATAATCCATTGCTTGAGGCAGGTACTTATCAGAGCGGGCACCGTGTCGCTTTCCGACACCAAGGTCGTCTGCTGGAGCCCATCGCCGGGCAGTTCATGTTTGATTTTTCCGCGGAAGAAACCAGGGTTGTAAACGGCCCGCGCAAAGCCGGACCGGAGCTTGTGATCAGCGATGTCGCAGACCTCTTTGCGAGAGGAATCAAGCTTGAAGAGAATCCCTCGACGCAAAACGAAGCGATTGCGACATACTTAAAAGTGCTCGCAACCGATCCGGCCCACGCGGCCGCGCACATTAATCTTGGAACCCTCTACTACAATCGCCAGGATTACACGCTCGCAGAGCGGCACTATCGGTCGGCAATTCAAATCGATCCGCGCTACGCGTTGGCTCATTTTGACCTGGGCAATGTGCTTGACGAGACCGGACGGGTGCAGTTGGCAATCGAGACCTATAAAACGGCGATCCAGCTTGCGCCCACCTATGCGGACGCTCACTACAACATCGCTCTGGCTTACGAGAAGATCCGCGAACCGCGGAAGGCGCTGCAACATTGGCGCTCCTATGTAAAACTCGATACCTCGGGCCCGTGGACCGTGCATGCCAAACACCAAATCCAAAGGATTTTGCAAGCGGACTCGCTAAAATTAGTGCAGAACCGCAGAGCGAACTAGCGGATTTACCTGATGTCGCCGGTTCGCCATCCTTCCTGCATGTCGGTTCTGACCGAAGCGCGTCCCTGCCTTACCTGCCGCCCATTCTTCAAGCAGGCAAAGAAAAAGGCGCGACTTTCGTCGCGCCCATGAGGCTCGTTCCCTCAAATTTGTTAGTTGATTGACAGCCTGTTATCGACGCTGAACGCGTCTGCCACCGCCAAAGCACGCATCCCGGCAAGATTCTTATCCATCGAATTCTCGACCGATCCGTACAGCGTTACGTGTCCATTGTCGACCACGATGCGAATGGGGTCGGCTGGATCCGTTGCGTATCGTCCCAAGACTGAGTCTCGGTAAATGGCACGCGCAGTTTGCAAGCGAATGGAATCGTCAAAAATCGACGTAGGCAGCACCTTCACGTTGTTGATAACTTCTTTCACTCCCGGAGTTCGCGCCACAATCGCCAAAGCGGAATCTTTCGGAACGTCATACATGGTGTCGCCGGTCAAGGTAACAACTCCATCTTTCACGTCAACCGAAACGTAGTTATACGCGTTGTCGAAGTATCCGATGCGATCGTAGGTCAGTTTCTTCGAAAGTTTTGCCTTTAGTTGCGTATCAGACACGGCATCACCGGAAACGACGATGTGATTTCTCACCCCACTGACGTCGTCCGTCTTTTTCGCCCTTTTCGCCGCCTCGACCTTGTCCTGATAGAGATCGACGCTTCCCGTCAACGTGACAATGCCGTCTTCCACGGTAGAGTTCACTTTTTGCAAGTGCTTGTTACCTTGAAGTTTGTGGCTGACGGCCTGCTGAACCTGCTGATCATTTCGGCCAGTTGCGGCCATTGCAGTGATGCTGAGCAGGACGAGCAAAGCCATCATGAACGCAGCATATTGCCTTTTCATGGTTGTCATCCTTTGTTGTATTTAAATCTTCGCGTTACATATATAGATGCGTTGAAGGCGCTAAAGACGCGGCTCCGAGCAAGGTTTACAAACTATTACAGGGCGTATTTTCAGCGTAAAACGCAGCCCGCCAAGTGGAGCCGCCGTGATTTGACAACTGCTCGTCATAACGACTAATCTCCTCACCATGCCTCGTGGCCTGCAAGCTGAGCTCAAACAGAACATCCCCTTTCGCAGCCTCGAAGAAGAAGCGTATCTCGCGTTGTTGCGCACCGCCGATGCGCTGCAAACTCAAGTTGAGCTGTGGCTGAAGGACTTTGACCTTACCGGCACGCAGTACAATGCGCTGCGAATTTTGCGTGGTGCCGGAAAACAAGGCCTGCCGTGCAGCGAGATTGGCGAGCGCATGATCACGCACGATCCCGACGTTACCCGCCTGCTGGATCGTCTGCAAGACCGCGGCTTCGTCCACCGGACGCGCGCGCAACATGATCGCCGGGTCGTTTGTGGCGTCATCACTGCCGCCGGTCTAAAGCTCTTGCGCCAGATTGATGGCCCCTTGGAGAAGAAGGGGCGCGAGATGCTAAAGCACGTTCACCAGGAGGAGATGGCGCACTTGATCGAACTTCTGGAACTTGTTCGTAACCGCGGCAAAATCGAGGGTGATCGGATGCTAAACGGGCAGAATACTTGAGATCAGCGGCGTCGCTTTCCTTTTTTGTCGCCGCTGGCGAGAGTTCCCCTTTTCTTTGAGGCAGCCGTTTTAACAAATACTCGAGCAAAGATTTTGTCGATGTTTTGCAACTGCCGCTTAAGATCGAAAGCCTTCTCAATTTTTGCGCGCTGCACGCGTCCACTAATCTGCGGATCATTAACGACCAACTCATGAAAATCCAGATCTTCTCTCCATGCCCGCATGGCATGGCTTTGCACCAACCGGTAGGCGTCCTCCCGGGAGATGCCGCTCTCGACCAGGTCAAGCAGCAACTGCCCGCTAAACACCAAGCCTCGCGTGCTATCGAGATTCGCCTTCATGCGTTCGGGATACACGAACATGGTTTCGATCAAGTTTGAGGTCTTGTGCAGCAGGTAATTGGTCAGGGTTGTCGAGTCAGGAATAATGATGCGCTCGGCCGAGGAATGCGATATGTCGCGTTCGTGCCACAACGCTACGTTCTCGAATCCGGCCTGGGCATTTCCGCGAACAACACGCGCTAACCCCGAGATTTGCTCGCTCGTGATGGGATTGCGCTTGTGCGGCATGGCCGACGACCCTTTTTGTTTCTCGCTGAAAAATTCTTCGGCTTCACGTACTTCAGTACGTTGCAGATGGCGTATTTCGGTCGCGATCTTGTCGAGAGTCGACACAATGGTAGCAAGAGTAGCGAGGTAAAATGCGTGGCGATCGCGCTGGATCACCTGCGACGATACCGCTGCTGCCTTCAATCCGAGGCGGGCGCATATCTGTTCTTCAAGTTCAGGGGTTAAGTGAGCGAACGTCCCAACCGCGCCGGAAAACTTACCCACGCGCAAGTCTTCACTTGCCATCTTGAAGCGAGCGATATTACGTTGCGTCTCCGAATACCAGTTGGCGATTTTCAAACCGAAGGTGATCGGCTCGGCGTGAATTCCGTGGGTGCGCCCGATCATGGGCGTGTCTTTAAACTCCCACGCGCGACGCTCCAGCACATTAGAGAGCCGCTGCAGATCGAGAGAAATTAACGCAGAAGCCTGCTGGATCAACAAAGCCTGTGCGGTATCGACTACATCGTTTGACGTGAGTCCGTAGTGAAACCAGCGGGCATGAGGCCCGACAATTTCCGCCACAGCAGTCGTGAAAGCGATGACGTCATGCTTGACCTCGGCTTCGATTTCAAAAATACGCTGAACGTTGAAATCGGCCCGCGCACGAATCGCCTTGGCCGCTTCTTTCGGAACGATACCTGCGGTCGCCAGAGTTTCGGTAGCGGCAACTTCGACCGCAAGCCAGGTGCGAAAGCGGTTTTCGTCGCTCCAGATCGTGGCCATCTCGGGCCGTGTATAGCGTGGAATCACGAAAAGTTCTCCTCGAGTGGAACCCGCGATTGTAAATCAGGCGACAGGGCGTCGCCGCGCCGCACCGCGGTCCGTCCTCCCGTCCAACGAACCCAAGCCCGTTCGGCCGTGGCTGCTCGGTCAGGCGTTATTCGACCGCTCGGTTAATCGACCGTGTGTTTCGCGGTATAGCCTTCACGCGCGTAGATAACGGGCTTCACATCTTTGCCCTTTTGATCGCGGATTTTCAGCGGGCCCCCGTCTGGCGCCATCAGTTCGACTTTTAATTTGCGGTAGGTCCCGTCGAGCTTTGCGTTGGTGGGGTGGTAGCTGATGCTGTATTGATTACGAATATCGTCGCCCACTTGACGGAATATCTCAGGCAGTTCACCCTCAAATCGAGGAAAGTAAGCGCGCCCTCCGGTAAGAGCCGCGAAGGTTTTCATTTCGTTATCCGCTTGCAGGTAATCCATATTGTTTACGGGGATGATGCCGCGGGTCCGGCAATGATGTACTTCGCAATATTCCCGGACTACAAAGCCCACGCTGATCGGGTAGATGGTTACATCCTTCGTGGACTTGATCTTCTTGAGAATCTTGTCGAGATTGATTTTGCTGAACGTATCGATTCCGGTCGTCACCAAAATAACGTACTTCTTGCCCTCGATGCGGTCGAGGCGATCGAGGGTATCGAAGGTTGCGTCGAATAAGTTCGTCTCCGAGAAACCCGGCATGCGCAATTGGTTCAAGGCAGCCGCGACCGCATTTTTGTCTTGAGTAAAATCGGCAAGAATCTGCGGCTTCATGTCATACGAAATCACCGCCACCCAGTCATCTTTCTTCAGCGTGCTGGCAAAGGCGTATGAAGCGCGAAGCGCTTCCACCTCGAAGGTGTAGTTCGTCGAGGCAAACTCAACCAGAAGGACCGCCGTAATCGGAGCCTCGGTCTGGTTGAAGTTTGAAATTGTCTGCGGCGCGCCATCTTCCAATATCTTGAAATTCTCTTTATGCAAGCCGGGAATGGTCTGCCCATCTTTCGTGGTTACAAGCACGTCAAGACTCACTAGAGGCACTTCTACCCTGATCGAGTAGTCGGGCATGTTCTCAATTTTCTTTGGCTTTTCCGGCGCCGGCGGAGGGGGTTCTTCCTTTTTCTTGGGGATGACGTAGGGTCCAACATCGTTTTGCGGGCCACCCGCTTCAGGCGGCGCGTCCTGCTTGTTGGAGCTCGGCGGAGGCTGCTGGGAAGTGTTTTGCGCCTCCGAGGGTATTACTTTAGTAACCACAAAGAGACCCGCCAAGCTCAGTATTATCAAGTATTTGCGAGCGCGGATTGCCAACGGCGGCCGTCGGCAGGGGGTAAAAGCAACCATGGGGAGACCTCGAAAATTCCTATGCTAGTATAGATGCAACAACTCTGCGGTTGGGATTTTTTGCGGGCATGCGGGTCGTCTCCCTGGCAAAAATCCTCTCATCGCGCGCGGAGTCAAACGCAAAAATCGAGGTCATTCGATTGACCTCTCGGGGTATGGCATGGGTAGAGCTGCATTCGCACTCACCGTATTTTCCTATCTATTATCTTCCGCGTTTACCTTTGCTCAAAATCCAACCGCGAAAAACGAACCCGGCAATGCGCTGATTTCAGTTGCATCGCCTACGGTGGCTGGTCCCGCCATCATGCCGCTCAGCCAGATTCACGAAGGCATGAGAGGAACGGCCCTCACTGTCTTTCAGGGCGTGAAGCCCGAAGCCATGGACGTCGAAGTCCTCGGGGTAATGCGCAACACGAACGGGCCCAAGGGAGACATCATCCTGGTGCGGCTCCGCGGCCAGAAACCGGAATACACCGGGGTCGTCGCGGGAATGAGTGGCAGCCCGGTTTATTTTGACGGAAAACTCGCGGGGGCCCTCGCCTTCCGCATCGGGGAGTTCTCTAAAGAGCCGATCGCCGGAGTAACTCCGATCGAAGAGATGTTGGAGATCAACGCGCTTGACCGCCGCCCCGTGCCTACACGCGCGAAATTGCCCGCTACTGGCGGAAAAGATGGCGACAATGCAGCGTCGCACCACAGCGAGTCTCAACAGACTTCGAGCGCATCCGAGAACCCGATTCTTCCTTCACACAAACTGAATAACTATTTAACGCCGATCGACACGCCACTCGTGTTTAACGGCTTCTCAGAGGCAACTTTGCAGCGCTACTCGTCGCAGTTCGCTGCCGCCGGCATCGTCCCGGTGATGGGCATCGGGTCGTCGAGCGACCGTAAGCAGCCGGAGCCGATCGAGGCTGGCTCTGCCGTGAGCGCCGTGCTCGTTCGTGGCGATATGGATATTGCCGCTACCTGTACCGTGACTTATGTCGATCCAGAGCGTTTGCTTGCCTGCGGCCATCCGCTCTTGCAATTCGGCGAGGTGGATTTGCCGATGACGAAAGCTACGGTCTTGGCTACGCTGCCGTCCCCCATGAATGCTTTCAAGATCGTGAACACGACAGAAACGGTTGGCGCATTCGTGCAAGACCGCCAGTCTGGAATTATGGGTGTACCCGGCCGCGAATCGAAGATGATTCCCGTTACCGTCGCCATGCACAACGGGTCAGCCATTAAAGAGTTTCACTACGAAATTCTCAATAACGCAAAGCTCAGCCCGCTCGCCATGATGGCTACCGTATTCAAC
>JANYKL010000161.1 GCA_025361625.1 Acidobacteriaceae bacterium | reverse complement strand
ACGGACCAAATTTCTGCTTTCCATGGTGCTGGTATCGTCGGCTTTGACCCTGACCACTCTCCTTGTTGTCAGGCGCACGGTTCAGCGCCAGGTTCGCCTTGGCATTCAACGCGATCTTGAAAACTCCGTCTCCGCCTTTCACAACCTGCAAAAACAGAGGGAAATGATGTTGGAGCGCTCGGCCGCGCTGCTTGCCGACTTGCCGAATGTGCGCGCCCTGATGACGACGCACGACCCTACTACGATTCAGGATGCATCGCTCGATCTGTGGCAACTTGCCGGCAGCGATCTGCTCTTGCTCGCGGATTCCTCCGGAAAAGTAATGGCGCTTCAGGGAACGCCCAAAGAAATCAAAGTGGGCGAGGGCCAGGAATTTCTCTCCTCCATCGTTTCGCAAGAAGGCACGCGGCATTGGTGGTTCGTCGAAGGTCACCTCTACGAAGTCTTTCTCCAGGATATTTACTTTGGCCCTGTGAGCCGGCATCAGATATTGGGATATCTGCTGGTGGGTTATGAGATTGATGACCGGGTGGCTCGCGATCTCAGCCGCATCGCCGCGAGCGAAGTGGCGTTTCGATATCGCGACTCGATCGTTCGCAGCACGTTAAAGCCATCCCAGGAATCGGAACTGCTGCGCGTCCCCCCTCGCTCGAGTGATGGTGGTCCTCCGCAAGGAGATGAAATTCGCCTGGGCGAAGAGCTTTTTCTGGCGACGTCCGTCGAATTACCAACTCCCGGCGCACCAGCCTTGAATCTTTGGGTTTTGAAATCTTTCGATCAGGCGACAGCTTTCCTGAGCAGCCTGAATGAATTGCTGCTTGCGCTTGGCCTGACGGCGGTGCTGGCTGGGAGCCTGCTGGTATTTCTGATTTCACACACTTTCACGCGTCCGCTGGAAAACCTGGTGGCTGGCGTGCGCGCCTTGGAGCAAGGTGATTTTGAGTATCCTTTACAGGTTCGGGGCGAGGACGAGGTTGCGGAAGTGACGGCAACTTTTGACCGCATGCGTACGAACCTCAAGAAGACTCAAAGGGAGTTGCTCGACGCCGAGAGGTTGGCGACGATCGGGCGAATGGCCACTTCCATCTCGCACGACCTGCGACACTCGCTGGCTGCGGTCATGGCAAATGCGGAGTTCTTGTGCGAAAGCAATCTTTCCTCAGGACAACGGGAGGATCTTTACGCTGAAATCCGGATCGCTGTGAATCAGATGACGGAGCTAATTGAATCTCTCCTAGAATTTTCCAGAACTCGCGTGTCTTTACGTCCTTCGTATGGAGATGTTCGTTCGGCGGTCGACAGGGCGGTGCAAGGAGTAAGAGCGCATCCGGAATTTCAGCGCATTAGAATTCGCATTTCGGGCGAAGGATCATCGGAAGGATGGTTTGACTTCAAGAAACTGGAAAGAGCGCTCCTGAACCTGCTTCTAAACGCTTGTGAAGTTGTTCCTCCGGAGTCGGGGCAAATTGACGTTTTCATGAAGCGCAATGGCGAGAGCCTGGAAGTAACAGTGGAAGACAATGGCCCGGGGATCGACGAAACAATACTCGATCGCGTGTTTCAGCCATTCGTGAGTTACGGCAAGGAAAATGGGACCGGCATGGGATTGACGGTCGTCCAGAAAATTCTGCAGGACCATGGGGGCGATGTTTCGGTCGAGCGCACCTCGGCGTCTGGCACGACGTTTCGGCTGACTATCCCGCTTGATCACTCGGCGGAACAGAGCTTTGCGGCTAAACAGGTCACCTAGGTTGCCGGTTGCCAGTCTCATCGCTAAAACTAAGCGATCGCGCACAGGGCACGTGCGTCTTGGAAGAACGACTTTTGGGTTTGAAGAGGGGCAGGAGCAGAGATGAGCCGACGTGAGAGAAGCAACAATGGCTGGTATCAATTTTTAATATTGCTTGTAATCTGTGCGCCATCGCATTTTGCCGCCGCGCAGTCGGCACCTCGTGACGGCGTGTCTGCCGACAAGAACGCTCTGGAATCTCTGAGCAACTCGGTGCACGACCTGCAGGAGCAAGTTCGAGAGTTGAAGAGCGAATTATCGACGATGCGCTCCGATTTAAAGCGGGAGCGACAGCAGGTTGAAGATGCGGGACAAGTTGATCAGACTCGAGCCGGGAAAAGTTCGACAGACCCGAGGCCGAATAATCCTGCGATCATCTCGTCGAGTTTGCAACGCCCGCCAGAGCACGACTTAAACGAAACAGGGGCATCGCCGGAACCAAGTCATCAGGAATCGAGTCAAAAGCGAAGCGGGCGCTCAGCAAGCATCGACGAGGAATATCAATTACTTGCCGGTAAAGTTGATGAACAATATCAAACCAAGGTAGAGAGCGCTTCGAAATATCGATTGCGCCTGTCCGGCATCGTCCTTATGAATCTGGTCAGCAACCAGGGTACGGTGGATAGCATTGACTTCCCTGCTATTGCCTACGCTCGGCCGACCGGCAGTTCAGGCGGTAGCTTCGGCGCGACCCTGCGGCAATCTCAACTCGGGTTTGAAACGTTTGGGCCCGACATCGCCGGGGCACGAACCAGGGCCGATTTGCAGCTTGATTTAGCGGGAGGCTTCGTTCCCGGACCGAACGGAATTAATTCTGGGTTCATGCGTTTGCGAACTGGCACGATGCGCTTCGATTGGACGAATACCTCTCTTGTGGTGGGACAAGATGCGCTTTTTTTTTCTCCAAGTTCTCCAACGTCGTTCGCATCGCTCGCTGTGCCAGCGCTATCGTATGCGGGCAATCTTTGGAGTTGGGTTCCCCAGGTGAGGGTCGAGCACCGTGTTCAGTTCGGCGAAGATTCCAAGCTTCTTTTGCAGGCTGGAATTCTGGACCCCGTCAGCGGTGAAGTTCCAGGCGCGGCGGGGCAGCCCACTTCGGACTATTATCGGCGCGCGGGTCCGGGCGAAGCCTCTCGTCAACCGGCTTATGGAGCCCGCGTTGCATGGACGCGTGTTTTTTTTGGTCAGCCTTTTCACATCGGAGTCGGCGGGTACTACAACCGCCAGGATTACGGCTTCAATCGCAAGGTTCAGGGTTGGGCAGGGATGACCGACTTCGAACTTCCCTTCGGTAGCAGGGTCTCATTTACCGGGAAGTTGTATCGGGGGGAGGCGCTGGGCGGTCTGTATGGAGGAATCGGGCGAAGCGTACTGTTCAACGGCGATCCCACTGTTCCGTCGACTGATCTTCAGGCGTTGAATGACGTCGGGGGATGGGCCCAGATCAAATATCGCCCGTCGAACAAATGGGAGCTCAACGTGGCAAGCGGAGTGGACAACGCTTTCGCGCGCGACGTCAAGTATTTCGCTTACGCCCAAGCCTATGGAGACCCGACGCTCGTTAGAAATCAGGCAAGCTTTGTGAACGTCATCTACCGTCCAAAATCTGATCTTCTGTTCTCCGCCGAGTACCGACGGCTTTCTACTAAGTCGCTGTATGACGGAATTAACGACGCCGGACATCTCAATCTGATGATGGGCGTATTATTTTGATGGCGCGGATGAATGAAGCACGAAATGAGGCCGCGGCGTACGAGCACGATGCGTAAATTCTCACTTTCGTTCGCCATTTTCTGCCTCGGCCTGACGGGTCACGCCCAGGTAGCTGTAGCACCGACCGCCACGGTTCACGCCCGCGTCGAAGTCGCAGGCAAGGTCTCGAACGTCAGAAAACGCCGTGAAGCAATCCCTAAGACCGTCATTTGGCTGACGCCGTCAACCCCCGGAGACGGCACCTCGGAGCAGCCTCCAGCAGCTTCGTCACAAATTCGCCCTTCACAAACTTGGCCGTCACAAACCCGGGCGCGGCTGGTGCAAAAGAATAAAAGTTTTGAGCCCCACGTTCTTGTCGTCCCATCTGGTTCGGACGTCGAATTTCCGAATCGCGATCCGTTCTTTCACAACGTTTTCTCACTTTTTGAGGGAAAGCGCTTCGACCTTGGTCTGTATGAAGCTGGGAGCTCTCGGGTTGTCCGGTTCGACCGGCCGGGAATCAGTTACATCTTTTGCAACATTCATCCGGAGATGAGCGCGATCATTATAGCCATGACGACACCCCTATATGGGGTTTCGAACCCAGAGGGCGAGATCGCGCTCGCTGGCGTCCCTTTCGGGCATTATGTTTTGCACGTGTGGAGCGAAGGGATGGGTGCCGAAAACACGCAACCGATTACGCGCGACGTCACGGTCGCTGAAACCACCTCGTCACTGGGTGCCATTCGTGTTCCGGAGGCTACCGGCCAGAGCATGGCGCACAAAAATAAATACGGCCGCAATTACGATAATCCCACTCCCGACAGCTCCGTCTATGACCAACCGCGATGAGGGGATCGTGAGCGCGACAAACTGCACTTCGATCCCTGCGCCCGCGGGCGAGCGACGATTACGTAGAATTCTGCCTTCTTGAGAGGGCCGAGGGCGGAATTTCGTGGATAGGCTTACTTTTTCCGAGCGGCGCGCTTGGTGGCTTTGCGTTTTGTATCAGCAGATTTTTTGGAGGGACGATCGGTGGCGGTGCGCTCGATCGCGGGAGGTTTCGTGGCCGCCTGTTTCTTAGTCGATCGCGAAGCGTGCGCTCTAGCATTGGCCGCAACCGCGGCGCGGATGAGTTCCTTAAACGCGGCTTCCCTTATCTTGTCCCCTTTGATCTTCTCGCCTTCGCGAATGTCAATCGCGCGGCGCACGTTCCCTTCCAGGCTGGAATTGAAAAGCTTGGAGTAGTTATTCTTCGAACCTTCAATGGAGGCTCCGCGAGCGAACGTGAGCTTCACAACTTCTTTGTAGGTTTCGCCGGTGCAGACGATTCCATCATGCGACCAGACGGGAGTTCCCGGGTTCGTCGGCTTCACCCACTTCCACTCCTCGAGAATATCCTTGTCGGCGTCGCGAATAAGCTGACGCACCTGGGCGAGCATCTGCCCGCGCCAATCTCCTAGTTGCTTAATTTTTTGGTCGATGAGTGCCGAGGCAGATTCCATGAGATGGGTCCTTTTTAATGCAGTTCGTTTAATGCAGTTCGCCCGTCGCACCTAATTTAGCTGTGCTCGGTGGCATCTGCAACCTTTCGTAGGCCCTTCCTTCCCCCTTGATTGGGAACACGATCTTGGGTGATGAGGTTACGCCTGGAACAAGAATCACCCGGATCATTCTGAATAACCGTCCCCTTCATTGTCGTTATCGTCATCGTTATCCTCGTCGTCGTCTTCGTCATCGTGTTGCCCTTTATCGACTTGGTCGTCTTCGTCGTTGTCATCTTCGGGAACAGTTCTTGTAACAGCATCTGCCTCAGGTAAACAACTGAATGTTTGTCGCATGATTCATGCTACGCCCGATCGAGCGAAGCCCGCCGTCGCGGCGATGTGCGAGGAGACTATATCAGTCATTTGCGGATCAGCGATTTCGCTGCAAACCGTGAACATCTCAAAGGGTGCGTTCGTTCAATCGTTATACCGACCGCTGTCTCTTCCTTTTTTTTCAAGCCAACTTCTTGTAGCGAAACGATGCCGCAGATTGGGCGACTGGCGCGCCTTCTGGTGACACCTCACACCGTGCTCCCAGTAAGCCGCAAGTTGTTGCACATCACTTTTCAGGATCTCTGATCACAAAACCGACAAACGTCTGAAAGTAGGGGCTTTATTTCCCCATTGAGTTCATCAAGGAATGGAATACCACGTGCATTGTGTTACGGTGGTTAAGTCTATCAAGTCGATGGACATTATTAAGCTAATTCCTACTTATGAAAATTTCGCAAAAAGGGCTCTACGCCCTGCAGGCCATGATGATGCTCGCCCGGCATTATCACCAAGGGGCTATCAAGATTCGCGACATTGCCTACGAAGAAGTTTTGCCCGAGAAGTTTCTCGAATTGATTCTTCTGGAACTGAAGAACGCGCGCATGGTCGAAAGCGTCCGCGGGGCCAAGGGCGGATATCAGTTACGCCGCGCTCCCGCCGACATTCCGCTTAGCGACATTATCCGGCTCATCGATGGCCCGCTGGCTCCCTTCGGCGACGCTGAACAGCTGCGCGAATTGATTGATCGTGATCTTCCGCACCGCTCTCTTTATCAGGTATTTCTCGACGTTCGCGACGCGGCGGCACGCATTCTCGACAGCACGACCCTGGCTGACCTGATCACCCCCCAAAGCTCTGGCGCCAGAAAACCTCGCAAGCGTTCGAAAGGCCAGAAGAAAACCGCCGCCATCCTTCCGATGGCGGTTGGAGGCGCCAGGAGTGAATAAACGGATTGTAGTGGGAATGGCGTTGTGGCTGGCGATGGCGGTTTCCGCGTGGGCTCAGGGGAAGGGCGACGAAATCCGGGTCGGCGCATTCCCCAATATTACTCACGCGCAGGCGATGGTCGGCAAAGCGAATGGTTTTTTCGATCGAGCCTTGGGTCCGCAAGTCAAAGTGAAGTGGACGAGCTTCAACGCCGGTCCGTCGGCAATTGAAGCCTTATTTGCGGGGGCGATTGACATGACCTACGTCGGCCCAAATCCGGCGATTAACGGTTATGTTCGGTCAAACGGCGAGTCGCTTCGGATTGTTTCGGGCGCGGCGAGCGGCGGCGCTTCGCTCATTGTGCGGAATGATTCCGGGATTAACAAGCCGGAAGATTTTCATGGCAAGCGTGTCGCTTCTCCGCAATTCGGTAACACGCAGGATGTCGCGCTGCGCAACTGGCTCAAGAATCACGGACTGAAATCAAACGACAAGGGCGGCGATGTGCAGATTGTACCGATGGCGAATCCCGATCAGTTGACGCTTTTTCTCAAGAAAGATTTGGACGCCGCGTGGGCTCCGGAGCCTTGGGCCACTCGTTTGATCCACGAAGGCAATGGCCGCCTTTTAGTCGACGAGCGCACACTCTGGCCTGAGGGACAATTCGTTATTGGGCTGCTTGTCGTCAACACCAAGTTTCTCAACGCCCATCGGGATCTTGTCAAGAACTGGATTCGCGCGAACGTGGAGCTGACCGACTGGATCAATGGGCACCAGGACGAGTCGAAGAAACTTTTGAACGATCAGATTCAAAAAGAGACGGGAAAAGCGCTGCCACCTGTCGTTCTTAATGAAGCCTTCTCGCGCATGCAGGTGACATACGATCCCCTGCACGGGGCGCTCACAACGGCGGCGCAACAGGCCTTCGACGGCGGCTTTCTCGGCCGGCAGAAACCCGATCTCTCCGGCCTTTACGATCTCTCTGTGCTCAACCAAATATTAGCCGAAAAAGGAAAGAAGGCAATTCAGTGAGCTCGCGCGCGCATAATGTCTCCGCTCAGCTTCCGATTCCAGTCGACGCCCTCATTTCGCCAGGCACCGATGTTCGCGAGAGCAGACTCGGTTTGGTTTCGGTCTCCAGTCGCTTACGGGGCAATTGTCATGGAGTGGCGAAAGTCGCCCTTAGCGAGATCTGCCTCAGCTACCGCGCGCAGAGCGGTGAGCGTTTGCTGGCCCTTGACCACATTAACTTTGAGGTGAAGACCGGCGAGTTCGTTTGCGTTGTTGGTCCTTCCGGCTGCGGCAAGTCCACGCTCCTGCACTTGATAGCCGGATTACATCCGCAAACTTCTGGTCAGATTCTTGTCCACGGCAAGCCAATTCAGGGAACGGGCACGGACCGGATCATGATTTTCCAGGAGCACGCGCTATTCCCCTGGCTTACCGTCGGACAAAATGTAGAGTTTGGCATGAAGATGAAAGGCATTGGCAAGCCGGAACGGGAAGAGAAGATTCACTACTACCTGCATCTCGTCCATCTGGCGAAGTTCAAAGATAGTTATATCCATCAGCTCTCGGGCGGCATGCGGCAACGGGTTGCCATCGCCCGCGCGCTAGCGACCGAGCCTGATGTTCTTTTAATGGACGAGCCATTCGCCGCGCTGGACGCGCAAACTCGAGATCTGCTGCATGATGAACTCGAACGTATCTGGAGCGAGACCGGACGCACCATCATCTTCGTCACGCATAACGTACGAGAGGCGGTGCGGCTTGGCGACCGGGTAGTGCTTCTTACCTTCCGCCCCGGCCGCATAAAGAGCGAATTCCCTGTCGGGTTGCCGCGTCCGCGCCATCTGGAAGATCCACACGTCGCACGCGCCGCTCGAGAGGTTCTCGATGAGTTGCGCGACGAGATCAACCGATCGCTGGAAGTCGAATACAACGAGGGCGCCAAGCCCCGCGTGGAAGCGGGACTTAAAGCCGGGATGAGAGCATGAAACGCGCCGCTCGCTTCTTCATCTTTTACGCAGCGCTCTTCGGTTTGTGGACGCTGCTCGCCGGGCTGAAAGTCTGGCCGCCCTATTTGTTTCCGACTCCATGGGGCGTGGGCGAGGCGCTCTACGCAGGCTTTAAGGATCACAGTTACTTCATCGCCATTCGTGTGAGCATGCAGCGCGTCCTGATCGGCTATGGCATCTCAGTGGTGCTTGGGATGATCCTCGGGCTGGGCGTTGCGAGCAATAAGTTTCTCGAAGAAACCATGGGAGGATTGCTGGTAAGCCTGCAAAGTCTGCCGAGCATCTGCTGGTGGCCTTTGGCGCTGCTCTGGTTTGGCTTGAACCAGAATGCCATTCTGTTTGTGGTGGTCATGGGGTCGCTATTGTCGGTCACTCTTGCCATGGAGGACGGGCGCAAGCAAATGCCAAAGATCTTTGGGCAAGCGGGACGAAATCTCGGAGCGAGCGGATTCAAGCTGTTCTGGTATGTGCTGCTGCCGGCCAGCTTGCCGTTCATAGTTTCTGGCCTGAAGCAGGGATGGGCTTTCGCGTGGCGCTCGCTGATCACCGCTGAGATGCTGTACCTAAGCCTTGGCCTGGGCCAGGTGTTGATGATGGGGCGGGATCTGAACGACATGAGCGCGGTCATTGCGGTGATGGTACTGATTATCGCGATCGGGTATCTGGTGGACGGGATCGTGTTCCGCGGTATGGAACGCCACCTACAAAACAGGTGGGGACTGACGAGCGCTACCTAGAAGGTGAACTCGCCTCTTCGAACAACTCGAGCTCGTAGTAAGTCTAGCTTTGTAGTAACTCGAGCTTTGTGATTATGAATTCGACTCTTAATGTCTAGTATATTGATGGTATTACTTATGTAGGTAGAATCACGGTTGATTGAATTCGCCGGTTGCACTCGAAGCACACTTTAAAAGGAGAGTAACGCATTCCATGAAAGCCAATATGAAAGTTTTTCTCACCGGCCTGACGCTGCTCCTGTTATCCGCGGGAGCCTGGGCCCAGGCTGACACTTCGGCCAACGGCGCCGGAAGTTCAGAATCCGTGGCGGCCGCGCCTTTGACGGATCCAGAGCTTCGCTCGGAGATTGCGCAATTACGGAAACTGCTGCAGGAACAACAGCTACGGATCGCAGCTCTCGAAGGGCGTACCGCTCAACCAGCGACATCCGAGCCTACATCGGTAGTTTCCGATACTTATGTTTCCGTTGCGTCCCCTGCCCCTTCCCGTTCGCAGACAGCGAACGAGTCGCGCGCTCAGTCCGTTCAGTCGGGTAGTTCCGACGATCGCATTCGAAACCTTGAACGCCAAATTCATGGCCTCGGCCCAATATCGTTCAGCGGAGATGTGCGAGTGCGCGCGGAACCATTCTTCGGCGGCCCCACCGATCAATCTTTGGATCGAGCGCGAGTCCGAGTTCGAGCACGGTTTAATGCTCTCGCCGACCTGGGTCCGCAATTTCGCACCGGAATCAGCCTCGCTACGGGTGAGGTGAACGACCCGGTATCGACGAACGCAAACTTGACCGGCTTCTATACGCGCAAGGCGATGGCGCTCGATCAGGCATTTGTCGAATTCTCGCCAACCAAATTCAAGGCTCTGGACCTGATTGCTGGTAAGTTCCGCTATCCGTGGTTCAACACCGAGCTCACCTGGGATAAAGACTTGAACCCGGAAGGCGCTGCTGAAACCTTGGGCTTTAATATCGATACGCCATTCCTGAAGCGAATTGCGGTGATCGGATTCCAATTGCCTTTTGCCGAAGTCGCAGGCACTTCTTCCACGAACAAGCGAATTGCGCAGCAGATCACTTATGGAGGGCAGCTGCAGACTTCATGGGCTCTTGGGTCGCATGTTACGCTGAGCGCCTATTCCGGCTACTACGATTTCCGAGGCTCGGACTCGATTGCTCTGGCATTAAGCCGCGCCAGCAGCAAGAATCCACAGACTCCCTTTACGGGTCTTCTCCCCTTGAACTCCAGCAGCCCGGTTCAAAATTCGCTGTACGCGACTACCGCGACAACTGTAATCACGGTGGGCGGCACGGCCTTTCCGACCGGGGTCTCGTCTGTTACTAATGCGCAGTTTGGGTCCAAATTTGCGCTGTTCGATAACATCGCGAAAATTGACATCAATACTGGGAACGCTCGCCTGCCGCTCAGCTTTATCGGCGATTACGTCCAGAACACTGAAGCCTGTGCCAATCTCGCGAGTATCCTTGCAGCGCCCGCGAGCACGTCCACGCAAACCTTCAAGCAGACCAAAAACGCTGCGTGCAACCCGAACCAACGGCGCGCCTATTGGGCAGAAGGCCGGATCGGCCGTCTGAAGGAAAAACACGATACGCAGTTCGGATACACGCGCATCTACATTGAGCGTGAGGCTGTGCTTGGAAACTTTGATTACAGCGAAATGCGCCAGGGTACGAATGTAACGCAGCATCGCTTTGATGCTTACTATCAGCTTGATCGCAACGTGCAACTCGGATTTACGGCTTTGGTGGGACGTCCGTTGGCATCGACAGAACCGTGGCTTACCCGCTTGCAGTTCGACACGCAGTACGTCTTCTAGTTTGATCGGGGCAGCAAGCACAAAGCACACTGCCGAAGGGTATCCTTAACCGCCGCCGGTCCGGGTTAGCTGCTCCACTTCCGGACCGGTGGTTGTAAGTTCGCGGATTGCAACCTAGTAGTTTTAGCGGCCGCTGCTATCGCGGATACAGTTAACGAGTTATTCAAAGCTCGCGCCGAGCACGCGGCGGCCAAGCTGTTACTGCATTACTGGGCATTCCCAGAGAGCGCATCCATCGGCTTCACCTCGCCGCAATCGGCGCTTAGCCATTTTCCAACTTTTGTGGATTTCGAGTGGACGGTCTCGCCTTCAGTCGTGACAAGGCCTGAGGATCTGATCGTGAAATTGTCGGCATCCGAAAAAATGGCTTCGCCGTTGCCTTCGTAACCAAGGGATGAACAGACCGAATGCCACTTCCAGGAAGAAGCGCTACGGTCGCTAAAATCAGTTTTGCAGCCAAACTGATCGCTCCACGCGCCGTGCTCTACCATTTTCTGGCTGTAGCAGACCTTAAGCGAGTCTGTCGCATTAGGATCGACACCGCGCTGTTTCATCATCTCCTCGAACTGTTTGCGTCTTTCGGGAGTCATATCTTTCATGTGAGCCTTCATCCGCTCGGATGAATTGGCAATTTTCTGACCGTTTCGTTCCTGCTCAATGTGGATTTGCCACAGCCCCGGCTTCATCTTGGGCGCGATTTGCGCCTTGGCGCTCACACCTGTCAAAGCAACGACGCTGACAATCAACAGTGAATAAAGTTTGGTTTGATACACAAGTTTTCCTTTCTGATTGGGACGGTTGGCGTGCCAAGCGTCAACCTTGGGGCGGCGGAAAAGCAGTTTGGGCCGATGCGGTGCAAGCCTTTGAACCTTCGATCCTGGTTAAGATCTGTGTCTGAGCAGATTTGCTCATTTACCCTCATATTTTGCAAATCATTTCGTGAGGAAAGAGTGAATCGAGTCTCTAAGGACAATGAGAACACAATCGGAGCGTAGCTTGACCACGCGAGTCTGGGCACCCAGTTGGGACACAATCAATCCGGGAGAAAATAATAGATGATCTCGCCTTTGCTTCCGCATATTTTTGTGTCACTTATCGTCGGCATCAGCATTGCGCTGATGCTGGTCCGCCCTCGCAATATTTCTGAGGCTCACTGGATCGCGGGCGGCGTACTGCTTTTGCTGGTCTTCCGCCTGGTACCGTTACAACTCGCAGTTCGAGCTTCCGCAAAAGCGTTGGACGTCTGCCTTTTTCTCATTGGCATGATGTTACTTTCCGAACTCGCACGCGAGCATGGTGTCTTCGACTGGCTTTCGTCTGTCGCTGTGCGAAGTGCTCGTGGTTCGTGCTCAAGGCTGTTTGCGCTGGTCTATGCCGTAGGCACACTCGTCACGATTTTCATGTCAAACGACGCAACGGCGGTCGTTTTGACCCCGGCCATCTTGACGGCAGTGCGCAAGGCCAAGGTTGAGCCGTTACCATACCTTTTCGCATGCGCTTTCATAGCGAATGCAGCATCATTCGTTCTGCCCATATCAAATCCAGCGAATTTGGTGGTATTCCGCGACCAAATGCCGCCGCTCGGCCGATGGCTTTTGTCCTATGCTGTTCCGTCCCTTCTGTCGATCGGCGCTACGTTCATCGTGATTCGCTGGCTCTTTCGAAAAGATCTTTGCGCGTCCATCGAAGGCGATGTAGAACGTAAGCCGCTTACAACTGAGGGCAAGCTGGTCCTCGTTGGATTGGCGGCTATGGTGGTTATGTTATTAGCGGCGTCATCGCTGGGCAAAGATCTGGGACTGCCAACATGCTTTGCCGCTCTGGCAATCACGGCTGTAGTCTCGATCCGGGTCCGAAGCAATCCACTGAGACTTGCACGCGAAATCAGCTGGGCAACGCTTGCCCTTGTAGTGGGCCTCTTCGTAATGGTGGATGCGATGGAAAGCATCGGTGCGATGCAACAGACCCGGGAGTGGCTGGCCCGAGCACAACTGCTGGGATCGACGACAGGTACGTTGATCACGGGATTTGCGGTTGCTGTGGCGAACAATTTGATTAACAATCTTCCGCTCGGTTTGATTGCCGGGAGCACCCTGCAGGCGGCACACGCCAAGAGTTTGATCACGGATGCCGTTCTGATTGGTGTCGACCTGGGACCGAATCTCTCGATCACGGGCTCGCTGGCGACCATTTTATGGCTCATCGCCTTGCGCAAGGAGAAGCTCGATGTGAGCTTCTGGGACTTTCTAAAAGTTGGAACGGTAGCGATGCCGGCCGCCCTGTTAGCGTCGCTGGGCGGGGTGATTTTGATGCAAATGTTTTTGCACAATTCCTAGTGATCGGTCTGGGGACGACTATACGGCAGTATTGGGGGAGCGAACGCTAGCGGGGCTCCCGTTCGTCATTCTGGGCGGCGCCTTGCAATCCGTCAGGTTCAACGCGGGGTTGGGTGGTGTTGAAGGACAGGGAATGTCGGTAACTCATCGCTTTTCCCGGTGGCCGCGTGGAGGAGTATGGTCTGCCCAACAACCAGCCGGCCGATGCGAGTGACGGCCGCGTAGATGCCTGCGTTGTTCTGGTTCGCACGAACGATCGCTTTCAGCACTTCTGGCGCTGGACTTGCTGAGTCGGGATCCAAGTTCACCATCGAGCAGCGAACGTCTCGAATCGTGACGGTGATGGCGGGGGCATCATCGCCGGCGCCGAAGGAGAGCACACCGCCCAACCACTTGTCCTCCTGGAAAGGTAGCGATTGCAATAAGCGAACGACAACATTCGGGCGAAATCGTCGCGCGTCCAGGGTCCGGCCTCCGAGTCTTCCGATCTCGCGCACTGTGTCGGAGGTGATCACGGAGATGCTCGCTTCATCGAAGATGCCATGCTTCAACTGCATCATCTGCACGGGAGCCCCGTACCGGCGTCCGATCTCTGTGGCTAGTTCCTCGCCGAAGACAGGCATCTCTTGCCCATCTGGCGTGAGAATATGCGTAGGAATGTCTTCCTGAGCACCGTCTTTCCGTTGCGGAGCGAACGAGACCAGATCGGGAAGCTTGCTCGCGGTGAGCCACGGCATGCCGCTACGGTTATCCATGCGCAGCAACGCGAGGCGCCGGTCACCCTAGATGCCGTGCCAGCCCAAGTGGGCGACTTCGAGTGCTTCGCCGCGCATGGACTTCACCGGATACCGAAAGATTGCCTCCACGTTTCCGACTTCTATAGCCATTGTCGCTCCGATCAAAAAGAAGTCTGAGGCCGCGAGCAGAGTCTCTCACTTTGCGAGTACTAGGAAAATTCTGTAAGACGTCAGAGCTTCTGTGCAGAGTTTCGGCGCGGAAGTCCTGCACACGATGCCCCCGTACACATGCTCGAACATGAGCAATCAAAGATATCGCCGAACGCGAGCCACGTAACTGCGATAGGTTTCGCCAAACTTCTCTGCAAGATACCGCTCTTCCGGCAATACAGCGATGAAATGCACCACCATCAGTGATACAGGGGCAGACAACAAAATCCAAACGTTGTTCAACGCAATTCCAAACCCGAGAACGAAAAGTGTCATCGCCACATACATTGGATTGCGTGTGAAGCGATAGGGGCCGTTCGAGATCACTTCAGGTGTGGGCGACCATGGGCGTGGGTGCTGCCGGGTGCGCCTGAATAAGATTAAAGCGGATGCGAAGAGGCCGATGCCAAGGGCGATGACGAGCATGCAGATTGCAATCCGAAGTGAGCGGTCAACCGAAATCGTCAGCGGCCTCGTTGCATAGTGAAGAACGATTCCGAGAAGTAAAAGGATCAAAAAGACAAGAGGAGGAGGAAAGTGAACAAGAGCGCCGCCTTGTTTGTGTTGCCAACGTCCAGTACCCTGCTTCTCCATGTCCGGTGATGCTCCTTCTGCCGAAGAGATTTTATTTGACGTCTTTTACGATCGCGATATTTCTGCTTTGTATGTTGGCCTCCAAGTATAGACGTGCGCGAAGCCTGGCCCCTGATTAGGCCCGCAATAGTAGACAAAACACTAGGCAGATGCCCCCGGTTAATTGTCAGATACTCGGCAAACTAGGGAGTCAGCGGATGACCGCAGCAGACTTTCGCAAGATTACAGTGAGCATCGAAAGGCGGAGGAAATTGTTGCATACCAGGCTCCAGCGGGTGCGCTGATCGTAACGTATATCCGTCAGATTCCGGAGCGACTCCCTCGTGCGAATGTTGAATTGAGGTGTCTGGCGGGGTAAAAAGCGACCCAAGTGCGGGCGGCGCTTAAGGTGTGGCGTGATTGCCGACGATTTCCAAAAACAAGTTCAACTCTTTTGGAATGAATGGCGGGGACGACGGGACTCGAACCCGCGGCCTCTGCCGTGACAGGGCAGCGTTCTAACCAACTGAACTACGTCCCCACTCGCCAAA
>JANYKL010000049.1 GCA_025361625.1 Acidobacteriaceae bacterium | reverse complement strand
CGCGCCTGCTTGATCACTTCTTCTCGAACATCTTCTTCGGTGCGAGTGGTGTACGTGGCTTGGACGGCCTCCGTCTTAAGCGCATCTTCAAACTGATAATTGGAAAAGAAGGGTGGCACGAGCTTAAAGCCCAACAACCCCAACCCCAGAAAGATGGCAAAGCCCAGAATGAGTCGAAATGTCGCCATAATAAAGACCGTTCCACAATCGCCGATTGCGAGATTTCTTCGAAATTTTCAGCTTTTACGATCGAGCCGCACTTAAGCGGACTTCAAAGCCAGAAAATAATCGCTTATGGCAGAAATCTTAACGTCCTCCCGAGCCAGAGTCGAGCGCCGAACGACCTCGACAGTATCTTCGGTAACCTTCTTCCCCACGTTAATTCTAAAGGGGATACCAACCAGATCCGCGTCCTTAAACTTCACTCCCGGCCTTTCGTCTCGGTCATCGAGCAAAACATCGTAGCCTGAGGACTGCAGAGAGTTTGCGATCGACTCGGAAGCAGATCGAATCTGTTCGTCTTTCTGGTTGGCCGAGACAACGACCACATCGAACGGCGCAATGGCGGTAGGCAACCAAAAACCATTCTCATCATTGCTCTGCTCGATCGCGGCAGTCAAAATGCGCTCAATGCCGATCCCGTAGCTGCCCATGATGGGCGCGACCTCTTTGCCGTTGCGATCGAGAACGCGCGCCCCCATCGAGTCTGAATACTTGTAACCCAGCTTGAAAATGTGTCCAATCTCTACCGCGGTATCCATGCGCAAGGGCGCGCCGCAGTTCGGGCAATTCTCCCCCGCCGCGACGCTGCGCAGATCGACGTAAGCCGTGGGGTGAAAATTCCCTCCCGGCGTCAGATTCTTGACGTGGAAGTCTTCCTTATTCGCTCCACCAATCAGGTTGCTGCGTCCTTCGAGCGCTTTATCAACGAGCAACATCGGCTTAGATTGATCAGTAATGCTTGTAGCCCAGTCGATGCCGAGCGGCCCGAGATATCCAGCGGGAGACTTGAATAGATCGCGAATTTCGTCTTCCTGCATGGGACGCGTCTCTTTGCCCGCAACTGCCGACGACAATTTCGCCTCATTCATCTGGTGATCGCCGCGCATCAGTAACACGACCGCGCGCTGCCGAACCTTGGGAGCCTTTGCGTCGCCATCGCTTTCGGTCACCATCATGGCCAGCGTTTTAATTTTGTTTTTCGGAGAGACGCCGAGAAAGCGTGCTACATCTTCGATCGTTTTTTGTCCCGGAGTGTGAACCTCAAGCGGCTGACCATCGCCCTCACTCTTCAAGTCTTCGACTGGATCCACCTTCGAAATAGCCTTCTCCAGGTTCGCGGCATAGTCGCACTTTTCGCAGCTCACAATCTGATCTTCGCCAGCCGGAGTGCGTACCATGAACTCCTGCGACTGCGAGCCCCCCATTGCCCCGGAGTGCGCGTCGATCACCATGTACTTCAGCCCGCAGCGATCGAAGATCCGGCAATAAGTTTCGTAATGCTTCTGGTACGAGGCATCGAGTCCCGCCGCATCGATGTCGAAGGAGTAGGCGTCTTTCATGATGAACTGCCGAACGCGAAGAAGCCCCGATTTCGGCCTCGGTTCATCGCGAAACTTGGTTTGAATCTGATACCAGATCTGCGGCAGTTGCTTGTAGCTGCGAAGTTCCTTGCGCGCGATGTCAGTCATGACCTCTTCATGGGTCATGCCGAGGCACAGATCGGCGCCCTTGCGATCCTTCAGGCGAAACATGTTCTCGCCCATCGCCGACCAACGCCCGCTAGACTCCCAAAGCTCGCGTGGATTCAGCGCCGGCAAATAAAATTCCTGACCTATCTTGTCCATCTCTTCGCGGACGATATTCATAATCTTCTGCGTTGATCGGTTGCCAAGAAAAAGAAACGAATAAATGCCGGCGCCGAGCTGGCGAACATATCCGGCGCGAACCAGCAACTTGTGGCTCGCAACCTCGGCGTCAGCCGGAGCCTCGCGCAGGGTGGGAATGAAGAGTTGTGACCAACGATGCATGGTTGAGCTTCCGCTTCCTCTCTTAACTTAATGACAATCAGAGATGAGATTGAAGAGACGATTGTAAATGGTGTAGAGGAGGCCAGAAGGTGGGTTGATCAGAGCGGGAGCAAGGACCCTGCCGAACGTGCAGCAGATAATCTATCAGTTCGAATCCTTCATAGGCTTCATCGATCCCGAAGGAATTGGCTTGAAACAGGCGACGGAATCAATGTCTCGGCGGACATCAATAAGGGTGCTATTGTAGGATTTGGTTAGGATGTTGTATGGCGTTTCCGCTGCGGGAAATGCTGGAGGACAAGCGGGAGAAGAACCCCGCCCAAGGAGCATGGAAATATTCCGCTGTGGCTGCCAAAACTGATACTCTACTGCGTCCATGGTTGCCCAAGAATCACGCCCCGTCTTTCAGTTGTCGGTATCTCTCGGATGTCGGTGGAAGAACATCGAGAGAGCGCATGAAGAGACTGTGACGGCGGAAGCTGCCCTGCTCGCGCTTCTACGACGGAAGGTAGGTGAAAAGTTTCCATCTGAAGATGCCAACCTTGTCGTTTTCGGGTCATTGGGGCGACGCGAATGGATTGATTGGCTCAGCGACCTTGATTGGACGTTATTGATCGATGGGCAATGCAAGCCCGGTCATTTCCAGATTGCTCAAGATATCCAGGAAGCGCTTAAGAACGAGTATCGAATTACCGAGGCCGGGAAGGTTTATCGCTTTGCTGAGCCTGGGCCTACTGGAACATTCGGAAGCATGGGTTTCAGCCACCAACTGGTTCATCTGATTGGAGGACAGGAAGACACCAACAAGAACATGACTCAGCGCATACTCTTGTTGCTCGAATCTGTGCCAATCATCGCGGGGAACTCTCGCGAGCGTGTATTAAAAGCAATAATTCAGCGATACCTCGAAGAAGAGCCTCACTTAATCGAGAGCGACCGGACCCACTTCAAAGTCCCGAGATTCCTGTTAAATGACATCGTCCGGTTTTGGCGCACTATGGCAGTAGATTTCGCCAGCAAACAGCGTGATCGCGGAGGCGATGGCTGGGGGCTTCGGAATGCCAAGCTACGGATGTCTCGAAAGTTGATCTTCGCTGCGGGCCTCCTTACGTGCTTCAGTTGTAACCTAGAAGAAAAACTACAGGCTAATATTTCCACTGATGAGCGTGATATAAAGACTGCACGAAGCAAAAATTTGGCTCATCTCCAGCATCATATTCTGCACTATGTAAGCCAGACACCTCTCGATATCGTCGCTATCGCAGTAAAGGAATACGGTATAGACCGGGCGATTGCTGAAAAGTTGTTCTCGGCATATGACGAGTTCTTGGGCTTGATCGGAAACCCTGAAAAACGTGTGTCGCTAAAGAATCTTTGTGCCGAGAACTCGCGTACCGACCCGGTATTCAGGCAAGTCCAAGATTTCAGCAGTCGGTTTTCCGATGCCCTTAATCAAATTTTCTTCAACGACCCGAAGTTGGGGCCTATGACTAGAGAGTATGCGGTGTTCTGATATGCGTCCGATAGGGTTTTCCACGGGAGCAGTCGCCTATAGCCATTTTCGGGACGCTCTCGATTTGCTTGCGAGGACCGATGTTACCGCGGTTGAGCTGTCGGCCCTCCGGCCAGCCGAATTGCGGCCGCTAGCCGAGGCTGTTCCGACACTGCGATTGGATCAGTATTCCCACGTCTCTGTTCATCTGCCGAGCTCATTTGACCAAGACTTTGAAGAGGAAATTATTTCTTTGATTGAACGTTTCCCGGACCAGTGGCCTCTAGTTACTCATCCGGGCGTTATTCGGAGGTGGGATCTCTGGCGAAAACTAGGTCAGCGAATCTGCATTGAGAATATGGACAAGCGAAAGCCAATTGGGCAGAGCCGACGCGATCTTGTCACAATTTTCGGGCAACTCCCAGATGCAACATTTTGCTTCGATGTCGGTCACGCTCATCAGGTCGATCCGACGATGGGCGAAGCGATTCTTATCCTCGAGGAGTTTTCTGGAAGGCTCCGCGAATTGCACATTAGCGAGGTTAACTCGGAAAGCAGGCACGATCCAATTTCGCTTGAAGCGGAGAGATCCTTTGAGGTGGTAGCTGCGCTTATTCCGGATAACGTTCCAGTGATACTGGAGAGCCGTGTCGCCGTTCCTGATGCGCCTCTAGATCAAGATGTGCTGAAACGGATTGAAGAGGAGATCCGGCTCGTCAAACATCTGCTTCATTGTCCCGCACAGGTGGCCGCAGATTAAGCGACAGTTACACAAATAAAGAGTCCCGAGGTGATGTTGAACTCATTCCTCTCGGCCAGTAGCTCGCGTTTAGACCCTTGCTGACCTTATCCTGTAACTCCCTTGCGGGTTCATTACAAGCCGATCTTTGCTCGGGCTCCGGGCTCACCGCCAACCGGATAAACCAGTTCGACGCCTCGGGACTCTATCTTGCCTTCGACATTGGCTCTTGTTCGCCTCGACCAGCGCTTAGCTATAGACCCTCACTAGCCCTCTCAAACTAACCTCGCGATTGCTTGAGTGACTTCGCTTGAGCCCCGGACGCCGCACCAACCGGGAAAACTTTAGAACGTGTCAAAGAACGATTATGGTTTTAACATCCCTATTTTTTGAGTCAACGAAATTAATGCGCCTGTAACTGCTTTCAGATCAATCGAGTGCAGGCCCTTAACAGCCGGGTGTCACGATTTCTGTGCAAGCGCTATTCAACACCCAACCACAAGATTCGCATCATCGCTGTTTATAGGGCTGAGACCAAACTCGCATACAGTAGTTCCCTGAAACGAACATTGTGCAAATCAAAGTCGTAGCCGCATGAAAACGTGCTTTTTTTTCAAGATCGTGGAGGCTCAGTTGCAACTTATTAGCATGACAGTGCTAGAGACCGGAGACAGTTTGCTAGGACGCCCAGCAGTTCTCCCCGAGATACTTATGCCCATCCGCCAAGTCCCCTAGAATTCAGATTCGATAAAGGAGTGCCATTGCCATGCCAATTTACGAACCTCCCTCGGGCGGAAGAGTGTTAGATATGCAGAGCCGGTCCATGTTTCGACTTTTGGGAATCGTAGCCATTGGGCTGTTTGTTGTGATTATGCTGTTCTCGGCCGTTACCCGCGTCGATTCCGGAGCGGTTGGGGTTCTCACACTCTTCGGTCGCGTTACCGGCGAAGAGCTTCCCGAAGGCATTCACTTTATTAACCCGCTAAAAACAAGTCACGAACTTTCGATCCGCACGCAGGAAATTAAAGAGACGGCGAGCGTTCCCTCGAGCGAAGGCCTGGTGATGAATCTCGACACATCGCTGATCTACCACCTCAACCCCGATAAGTCGGCCGAGGTGTTTCAGAAGATCGGGCCGAATTATGTGGAAGTGTTGGTTGAACCAAATCTTCGCGCAGCCATCCGTGAAGCGACAGCCTCGCATACCGCGAACGCGCTTTACACCGGAGAGCGCGAGATGGTGGCAAAGCAAATCTTCGATCAGCTTTTAAGTCTGCTTGGCCAGCGCGGCCTCGTAGTGGAGAGCGTCCTCTTGCGCGACATCCAGCTCCCGGCCACACTCAAATCGTCAATTGAATCGAAACAGCAGGCCGAGCAGGAGTCGCTGGCCATGAGCTTCCGCCTCCAGAAAGAGAAGCAGGAGGCTGATCGCAAGAGGATCGAAGCCGCCGGCGTCCGCGACTTTCAGCAGATCGTCGCGCAAGGCATCAGCCCCCAATTACTAGAATGGAAGGGAATTGAAGCCACCGAACTTCTGGCCAAAAGTGCGAATGCCAAAGTGGTGGTGATTGGCGGCGCCAAGAGTGGGTTGCCATTGATTCTGGGCCAATAGCTCACTTTTTTCGATACCCTTTAATCTTCTACACGTTGCGTAGGTCTATCGAGGTTTCTTTTCATGCAAAAACGCCGAACACTTTTCATCGCCGCCTTCATTGCGATTACTGTCGTGCACAGTGCTTTCGCAGAGACCGCGGAAGAGAAGACGGCGAAGTACATGGAGTCGATTCGGCATCGGCCCGGGGCGCTCGAGGCTTTTTTGCGGCAGATGCCAAAGGGGGCAGATCTTCATGTCCATCTAAGCGGTGCGATCTACGCGGAAAGCATGATTGATTGGGGCTCCGAAAATGCGCTTTGCGTCGACCGCAGTACTTCGAAGCTAATCAAAGCTGCATGCG
>JANYKL010000025.1 GCA_025361625.1 Acidobacteriaceae bacterium | reverse complement strand
ACTGGATGGTGTACGTTCCCGGCTGGCTCATATCACGGTACTCGCTGACCGCGATTGTTTCCGTTCTCGTCTGATGAGCCGCCAGAGGCTCGGTCCCAACGACGCTGTCGGTTATCCCTACGCATGAAGCTGTGCCGGGTTGTTTACATGGGGGTCGCGGCGGTGGATGCTTCAGCTTCTTGCTCAACTCAGTTTGTGCAACCAACATCCCGTCGCGTTTCACATTGTAGGTATAGATAGTCGGGTCGAAGCCGTTTCCGATCTCGAGATCATGACTTGTCAGATTAATTGTCTTGACCTCTATTTCTACCGGGGAGCCTACCCTCGCGGTGCTCTTCACCGGGCGGATTAGGAGGGAAAACTCACCCCTGGGCTCGGCGAAGAGCCCCACCGTAGTCAGCAAAGCGATTATCAGCGGTAGATTCTTCGTCATTTTCCCTCAATACGGTTGGAATATTGTAAGTCATGCATGGTCCGTTAGCACCCCTCGTGTCCCATGTGGGATAGCCGTTGAAATTTTGGGTTGCAGTAGCCGCCAGGAATGTGCCGCTGGCCCAGTTGGTAGCCGACACCGTTCCGTGGACCTCCTGGAGCCGAGGCCCGGGCAAAGGGACTGCGTCGAGAAGCCAATCCGACTGACCAAGGTTAGTGACGACACCGGTTACTCTTTTTACTCTTCTTTTACTCTTCGGCGGTCGAAGGAAGAAGGCGTTTGCGGCAATTGTGCGTAACCCTTTGCTCTTGACTTGTCTGGCCGTGGCATACGTTCGGGGGAGAGTCAGACTTTGCGCAACCCCAAATCATTTTTGAAGCAAACAACAGAACCTTAAGGCCCCATATCTACATGGGCTGTCAAGTGCTTCGGCTCACTGCTGCTGTGTGGCACGAAGAGGTTCTCTTATGGCTTCGCGTTAAAAATCAAAAGACTTGTTGCGTGACAGAGTAACGTCGAATCGATGACGACGGCGACCGATAAGCAGTTTTAGAGGATGCTACGGCACGCGTTCATGGCCGCATCGCAAAATTGTTCCTTGCATTTTTTCGCAAACTGAGACGCCCGGCGAGTTAATAACTTGCGGATCACGACCCGCCGCGAACTGGTATCCGCACAATAGGTTAAACGCTTGGACGCCAATGACAGACGGGGCGCCAGACGAGCGCCAACCGACATGCCCCCGAGACGGAAAAGTCCTTGCTCAATTCGCTTAGGAGGCCCAGAATCACCGGTGAAAGGCAAAGCCCCCGTTGCCAGGAGTTATCTATGAAGAGCATCTCAGCGAGGTTCGCACTGCAATCTATGTTAGTGGTGTGTATTGGTCTTTGTGCATTAGCGCAGGAGAAAGAACAGCAGCCTGTAATAGATTGGAGACCTGGACCGTTCACGGCGAAACTTGGCGAATCAGCTGAGATCGCAGTTCCCGAGGGTTTCTTGTTCACCGACAAGAAGGGCGCTCAAAAACTGCTTGAGCTGACCCAAAACATTCCGAGCGGAAGAGAAGTAGGGGCAATAGTACCGAGGACCAAGGAGGGCGAGCAAACGTGGTTCGTTACTTTTCAGTTTCACGAGGTTGGATTTATTCGTGATGATGAGAAAGACCAACTCAACGGAGATGTGATTTTGAAGTCAATTAAGGACGGAACTGAGGAGAGTAACAAGGTGCGCGCTGAGAAGGGGTGGCCCGCAATCCATGTGGCTGGCTGGGAACATCCGCCTTTCTACGATCAGCAAACTAACAATCTTACTTGGGCGATCCTCGGCAAGGATGATAACGGCGAAGAATCCGTAAACCACTCGATCCGAGTGCTGGGCCGGCAAGGTACGATGAACATAGATGTGGTGATGGGTCTGGGTGAATACTCAAAGGTTGTGCCGCAATTCGATCAACTGGTGAGCGGACTCAAGTACCGTGAGGGCCACCGTTACACCGACTATGTCTCAGGTGATAAGCTCGCCGAATACGGATTGACCGCTCTTATCGCCGTGGCGCCGGCGCGTTGGCCGTAAAAACAGGCCTCCTGATGAAGATGTGGAAATTCCTGGTCGTAGCTTTTGCGGCAGCCTGGAAGGCGATTATCGCGGTCTTCGTTGCGATGGGATCTTTGCTCAAGCGGGTGTTTAGCAGGATGAGAGGCCGAAAAGAGAAAGCAAAACAGGAATTTTCTACGACGACATCGGACGAGCCAGTGCCTTTGGAGGCGGACCACCACCCTTAAACCAGATGAATTTCGAGGTTGGAATCCAGATACGCGACTTACGCACTTTGGGCCGTGTATCGTGATTGGCGAGTTTGCATTCATACTGGTGCTGTTCGCTATCTACTTAAGCGAGTGTATTTTCCTTCCCGCCGGTCACTCTTCAGTCTTCAAACGGTCGATTAGGGGACGCTGGAGGATTTCTTTGCCCCCTTCCCCAGTAAGCTCCGCGTGCAGGGTTGTTATCGAGGGTCTCCTGCCCCAGTTAGGAAGCGTTTTTGTCGCGGAGCCTGCCCCCCCTCTCATTAGCCTATCGGGGGTCTGCTGTTCCCTAGGTGGACCCGATGCTGAGTTCTCGAAATACATCGACTTCGCGAACGCAGAGCCCTTCTTGTCCAAAGGCTGCACCGTTTCGAGCGGATCCGAGGTCGTTTGCTTTTCAGGGACAGAACAGCAAGCGCAACTTCTTTCAGATCTGCTCGCCAACCTCAAGGCGTCCGAAAGTACTAAAAGGGATGCCCTCATTACAGCTGACTTACGTCGAATGCTAGATACGCGGCGGGCAGCTCAGCGCTGGAGGGCGTACAAAAAAGCCTCGGGCTTCCTTTCTTTGGGCTCGTGGACGATGTTCGGAACTCTTGTGGCGCTCTTTGTGATTTTAGTGCTCCTTAGATTTCAGGCTGTTGCCGTCTGGCCGTTAGCTGTTCTCATGCTGGTCGTCATACCTCACACCACATATGTGTTCTATAGAGTTCACCTCATATTTTTCCGACGGAAAGTTGAGGACAGGTGGAAGCGGATTGTCTTAATGTTCTTGACACCGCCTGCGTGTATTCGAGCTGGGGACTTCATTGCGCACGAACTGTTTGCCGGGTTTCACTCGCTCGCGGTTTCTCGGGTCCTTTTGGACGACGCCGGGAGCCGCGATTTTGCCGCGCGTACTCTGCGAGAAATGATGTACCCCTTAGACATTGATGACCACAAATATTCGTGCGCGGCTGCTGAGTGGGCGAAGGCGAAGTGGATGAAGGTTGTGTGGGAATGGATGGAACAGGAATTTGGCGATCCTCGCCAGCTGATCGATGCACCCCGAAAGGCAACAGCAAACTGCGTCTGCTATTGCCCCAGGTGCCTCACTCAGTATCTCTTCTTGAGAACTTCTTGTTCCGACTGCCCGGGTATCGCAGTCAAGCCCTTCTGTTGATCGACGATAGGCGCTGCAACGAAGCTGTAAAAACAACTCCCGCGGGTGCCAACAAGCAGCGGAACGAGATCACTCGGAGGAGGGCCATATAGAAGATTTTCGTTCCAATACTGGGACGCTAATGGTCGGGCGTAGTGGCGGGAAATCTAGCGAGAGCGAGTCCCGGCTTTAGATATTCCACGCTTCGAGAGCTTGACAGGCGATTTGGGTGTATGTTCGTCGCCGTCTTTGGAAATTTCTTTACGACGATCGTGCAGGGGGTGCGAGGAGGAGGGAGAACGGGTTCCAATGATAGCTATGACTATTTTCGCGGACGAAGATTCGGCCGGAGGGAACCGATTGTCTGTGGTTGGCATCCAAGGGGACTGACAAGGTGAAACGAGTAGGGAACGATATCCCGTTCTTGAGACATTCTTATTCTGTTGCTTGTCCCTAATTTGGAATTGTCAGGAGAAACTTAATGGCTAAAAAACCAATCGCCAGCACATCACGTCGAGCTTCACCGCAACCCCATTTCTCCCAGCGAGCCCGCGAGCTCCAGTCGTTTGGCACCGTCACCAATATGATGCCTTTGCAACTGGAGGAAAAGGTTCGTCTGGAAATGACCGAGCAACTGAACCAATTGCTGGCCGACACCATGACTTTGCGCGATCTGTATAAGAAATCGCATTGGCAGGTTTCAGGCGCAACTTTTTATCAGCTCCACCTTCTTTTCGACAAACACTACGAAGAGCAGAGCGAACTGGTGGACACGATCGCGGAGCGCATTCAGCTTCTTGGCGGAATCAGCATCGCGATGGCGCCGGACGTGGCCGAGCTGACCAAGATTCCACGGCCTCCGAAGGGACGCGAAGAAGTTCCGGTTCAGCTTTCGCGTTTGCTCGATGCCCATCAAATTATTCTGAGCCACTGCCGCGAGCTTGCCGAGCGCGCCGAGAAGCTTGGCGATGCAGGAACGAACGACATGGTGGTGAGTGACGTTCTTCGCACGGGAGAATTGCAGGTGTGGTTTGTCAGCGAGCACTTAGTGGAAGCTCCGCTGGTGGAAGCTGAGGACGAGCGCCAGTCGGCCTAGTCCGGTTCGCGCAAGAAGTTTTCGCAATACGTTCTCGAAAATACGTAAGGTTAAGTGAGGGTAGAAACGCGGGCTGAGAAAGCTCGCGTTTTTTTGTGCTCGCCGGGGGGGGCGGCGCTTAGCTTATTTCTTTTACTCGTTTCTTTACTCGCTTCTTCACTCGGTTTTAGGGTTTAGCGTCGTGGGGAAAGAATATGCAGGATCTGCTGCAGTTCGTGCCGGAGGTGGATCACGTTCACGCCGGGACTCATGGGAAAAGGCAGCGCCGATTGGGTGCGATCCGATTTTATTTCTTCGCGCAATTGAACGCGGGCACCTGCGATGGTGAATCCGTCTTCATAAAGCAGCTTCTTGATGCGAACCACGGACTCAACGTCACGCTTCCGGTACATACGCTGGCCGGTGCTGCTCTTCACCGGCTTGAGCTGCGGAAACTCGGTCTCCCAGAAGCGCAGCACGTAGGCGGGAAGGCGGCATAACTCGGCGACTTCGCCGATGCGGAAGTAAAGCTTGTCAGGAATGATAATTTCCGACGGCCTCGGGGCTTTCTTCGTCAGTTTTTTTCGCAGGGTCATGGAGGCCGTTTCCGTACTCCTTATATACGCGTTTTTAGCACGATCCGCGCTTCGGAACAACCACCAAACGCGGCGATGATTGTTCAGACTTGGCCATCCTCTGACGCAAAATCAGGAAGGGCAGCCGAGAAAAACCACACCGCTCGTGGAAAAGCCTTTCAGGAGGTGCTGCTCCTGAAAGGCTTGGGGGAAATTAACGAGCAGGCTGCTTAGTGTTTCTTTTTCTTGGCGGCTTTCTTCTTGGTTGCCATTAAGTGTCTCCTCCGTTTGAACGATTTGTTCTCCCAAGGTTGTCGAGAGGGCACCTTGATGCCCGAGCTACCCAATTCATAGTAGGGGCAGCCTTGCTACCACAAGATATTGCCATGCTCATGTGAATTGTCAATAGGAATTTCACGTTAGACATCGATTCGACAAAGCGCCTTCCGCTCGCGAAATATTTTCGTGAACAGAAAACTTGTGGCCAGGTAAATCAGATGGAGAGTCGCCCTGCAATGCGTATGCGATAATTTCGGTAGATCATTTATGGCTGAACACAAAGTTTTTTGCGCGAAATTAAAGCAGGAATTGCCGGGACTTCCCGAGCCTCCGTTCGACAGCGAACTGGGCAAGAAAATTTACGACAATGTCTCGCAACAGGCATGGGGACAGTGGATGGAGCACTGCAAGATGTTGCTGAACGAGTACCGATTAAACCCCGCGCGCAAACAAGATCAGGAAGTGATCGTGGCG
>JANYKL010000012.1 GCA_025361625.1 Acidobacteriaceae bacterium | reverse complement strand
ACGAGTTTGCAAAATGGGGCTACGGCGTCAGAAAACGGCGGAGCTTCAGAATGCTTGGCTGCAGCGTTTCGAAAAGAGTGAAAGTGCAGGGCGGGGGCCAGTTTGAGAAGTTGCTCCGACTTGAGAGGACCGTCACGTTTGCAAGGCTGCCCATCTCTCTGGACCGGTCAGGCTAACGTTAGGTCAAGGTTAGGTTAGGTCAGGTTAGATCAGTTTATTTTGGTGACATTGGCAGCCTGCGGACCTTTCGGCCCTTGCACGATCTCGAACTCTACCTTATCTCCTTCTTGCAGGCTCTTATAGCCTTCGCTGGAGATAGAGCTGTAATGAATGAAGAGATCGGGCCCGTCGTCACGGCCGAGGAAGCCGTAACCTTTTGCGTTGTTGAACCATTTTACAATGCCCTTCAGACGTTCCACTGCCCCCCACTTTTCTGCGGGAGCCTCCTCCGACAACGGCGCGAACCGGAGGTCCGCAAAAAATGTGTAGGCATTGTGCTGCCGCCGGAACCGGGTGTCAAGGAGGTGAATCCAGCCTTGTCGTCAGGAGCGAAACGAAAGAACCAAGTGGGTTCAGCCCCTGAAAGGACGCCGGTGCTCAGCGAGCCAAAGGATCCCAGAAATGGTCTTGGCATCGCGAATCGCCCCGTCCAAAACCATCTTTTTGGCCTTAGAAAGGTTGAAGAACTTCGCTTCGATGCGCTCATCCGCTTCCGGTTCCGCCACTCCGAGAGCGAGGTGTTCTGCGAGATAGATGGTCATGGTTTCGTCGAGAAAACCTGGGCTCACGTAGAAAAAAAGAATCTGCCTCCATTTTTTCGCGCGATATCCAGTCTCTTCGATCAGTTCGCGTTTCGCTGCGGCGAGCGGTGTTTCTCCTTCGTCGATTCGGCCCGCTGGCAACTCCCACATCATCGATTGCGCCGCATGTCGGTACTGATGCTCGAGCAAAATTCGCGGCTGACTCTTCTTGCTTGCTGAGGAATGATCGACCGCCAGAACCACAATCGATCCCGAGTGTCGTATCACATCGCGGCGCGCGCGAACCCCGCCTGGCTCTTCGACTTCGTCTGTCGTCACGCTGAACACAGGCCCCTCGTAGGCTAACCGGGAGGAGATGACGCGAGCTTTAACTTCTGGTACTGCAGATTTCGACTTAGCGGTTGGCTTGGAGGATGATTTCGTAATTCGTGATTTCGTTCCCTTCGGTTTCGCCATGACTTCAAATATAAGATATGCTGCGCCGGTGAGCCATTTACGGCCCGCCCGCAACTCGCTTCCCCCGCAGGCGCGCGCAGTTTAGTTCTGAGTGCGTTGAGTGAAAAGGTGCCCCAGTTTGTCGCGCTTCGTATTCAGATATTCTTGGGTGTGCTCGGTTGGTGCCACTTCGCACGGGAGGCGCTCCGTTACCTGGATGCCAGCCTGTTCGAGCGCCGCCACCTTATCGGGGTTATTCGAAAGCAACCGCACCTTCTTGATACCAAGCGCCTTCAAAATTTCGACAGGCATCTGAAAATCCCGTTGATCGGGCCTGAAGCCAAGGCGCTCGTTGGCTTCAACCGTATCGAAACCGCAATCCTGCAATGCGTATGCCTGCAACTTTGCCATCAGGCCGATGCCGCGCCCCTCTTGTTGTTCGTAGATCAGCACGCCTGATGCGTTCGTTGCAATCATAGAAAGCCCCATTTCGAGCTGCTGACGGCAGTCACAGCGCAACGATCCGAAAACGTCCCCCGTCAGACACTGGGAGTGGATGCGGACCAGCGGCGAGCCGGAGTGTACCTCTCCCATAACAAGGGCGACCGCTTCTTCCGTTTTGCTGGGATCCCCTGCGCCAGAGGAACGCGTAACAAATCCATGGATCAAAAAATGGCCCCAGCGCGTAGGGAACTCCGCGGAAGCCAACTGTTTAACTTTTGAAGAGGTCACAGAATCATTATATAGTGCGGTGGACAACGGAATTTGCGCGGCGATGGTATCAATGTATGTAAGAGTACTTCACGCAAGTCCGGTTAACGTAGGCCACTTGATCCCAATCATCTGGGCCATGTTGATCTGATCCTGGTCATTCTTGTGGCGAAGAGGATCTGCATCCTGCTCGGTATGCAGATTTCTCGCTTGGCGACGCATTATTTCGGGTTGATTTCTTCGCGTTCAAGTACAAAGGTTATGTGTTATATCGTGGAGCCGATCCTTATAGCGAAGACCAACTGGGTGGCTTGGCGCTCACGATGGATGGATTGAAGAAGCGCGAAGCCCTCGTTTTTCAAGTGGCGAAAGGGCGAAACATTCCCGTGATGGTTACGTATGCCAGAGGGTACGCGCAAAAGGTTGAGGACACGGTGACGATCCACTGCAATACGCTGATTGCAGCGAAACAGGTCTTCGAACTCTCTCCGAAGATCCAGAGGCAATAGGGATTTCACACCGCGCGACTGCTAAAATAGTGGCTACGCCATGTTTGAAAATCTCCACGAAAAACTGCAACGCGCGTTCAAGTCCCTTCGCGGACAAGCCGTCCTTACGGAAGAAAACATCGCCGAGGCGATGAAGCAGATACGCCTCGCCCTTCTCGAGGCCGATGTCAACTTCAAAGTTGTTAAAGATCTTATCGATCGCATTCAAGCCAAGGCCGTGGGGCAAGAAGTCTTAACCGCACTTTCACCCGGCGAGCAGGTCATTAAGATCGTTCGCGACGAACTGGTCATTACGCTCGGCCAGGATACGGCTAAGCTGAAGTTTGCGTCGCAGCCGCCGACGGTCGTTCTCATGGCTGGCCTGCAGGGTTCCGGCAAGACCACGACGTCCGGAAAGCTTGCGAACTGGCTCAAGAATGGCGGACACCGGCCGCTGCTTGTTTCGGTTGACGTGTATCGTCCTGCGGCGCGCGAGCAACTCAAAGTTGTGGCGAACGCGATCAAAGCAAATATTTACGAAGGCACTGTCGGGGAAGCAAATACGGCTACCGTCGAGCGATTGGCAAAAGAGGCGCGGCGCGAAGCGATCAATTCCGGATGCGACGTACTGATCGTGGATACTGCCGGGCGTCTCCACATCGACGAACAGTTGATGGATGAGATGCAATCGCTCAAGAAGCTTCTTAATCCGCAGGAAATTTTGTTTGTTGCGGATGCGATGACCGGGCAGGACGCGGTCAATTCCGCCGACGAGTTCCACAAGAAGCTGACGCTGACGGGCGTCGTGCTTACCAAGATGGACGGCGATGCACGTGGCGGTGCGGCGCTGTCGATTCGTCAGGTCACCGGCCAGCCGATCAAATTCATCGGCGTCGGTGAAAAATACGACGCTTTAGAGCCGTTTCATCCCGACCGCATCGTGGGCCGCATCCTCGGCATGGGCGACATCTTATCCCTCATCGAGAAGGCGGAATCGCAGATCGACAAAAAGAAGGCGCAAGAACTTGCCAATAAAGCCCTGACCGGCGACGGCTTTTCTCTTGAGGACTTTCGCGATCAGTTGCGGCAGGTTCGTAAGATGGGATCGCTGCAGAGCATCATCGGTATGCTGCCAAGCGTCGGGGCGTTTCAAGGACTGCAAAAAGCCGCCGACAAAGTCGATGAGAGCCAGATCAATCGAGTCGAAGCCATCATCAATTCGATGACCGGGTACGAGCGCAACCACCATGAATCCATCAATGGCAGCCGACGCAAACGCATCGCTCGAGGTTCTGGGACGACCGTCCAGGAAGTCAACAATTTGCTTAGGCAGTATGCCCAGATGCGAAAAATGTTTAAGCAGATGGGCAAACCAAGCTTCGCGCGCCGCATGGCGGGAATGAAGTTTCCGGGTATGTGATCTGGCGCGGTCTTGGCCATTAAAGCTGCTTTTCGCAAAGATGCAAACTGCCGTTCGAGGCGAAAGAGCCAACATTGAAGATCTGATTATGAAGTGGCGCTCTCTGAAAGAATCCGGTCATTACTCCGACATGCGGCCGTTGCGCGAAATTTTTGCCGAGCGCAAAGAATCGATTTCCAAGTATGTTCCGAATCATGTTCAGGCGGTGCACGCCCGAGCTGTCGAGGCTCTCAAACTCCAGCAGCTAGCCGCCAACGCATTGTGTAATTTGGCGGTCGGCACAAAAGCACTGTCATTTAGTTTGCCGGACCAGAACGGCAAGGCAGTTTCATCCGCTGCGCTTCTAGCCAAAGGACCTCTCGTGCTCTCTTTTATTCGCGGGCGCTGGTGCCCGTTCTGCGTGGGGCAGATGGAGGCGATGAATTACATTTCTTCCGCAATTTCGGCTGCCGGGGCGTCGGTCTTAGCTGTCTCTCCGCAAACCGGGACGCAATCGTACTTCATGCACGACCAGCA